>JAJTDZ010000065.1 GCA_021298245.1 Algoriphagus sp.
GGGTACGGGTGGGGCAGGTAAATCTTCCTTGGTAGACGAATTGGTACGAAGGTTCCTATCGGACTTTTCCGAAAAGCGCGTAGCCATCATTTCCGTAGATCCTTCCAAACGAAAGACAGGTGGAGCCTTATTGGGTGACCGCATTCGCATGAATGCCATCCACCATCCGCGCGTCTACATGCGCTCTTTGGCCACCCGCCAGTCCAATTTGGCCCTTTCCAAGTACGTGCAAGATGCCGTGGATACGGTCAAGGCGGCAGGCTTCGATTTGGTTATCCTTGAAACCTCAGGCATCGGGCAATCCGACACCGAAATCATTGAGCATTCCGACCTTTCCCTTTACGTGATGACCCCGGAATATGGGGCGGCTTCGCAGTTGGAAAAAATCGACATGCTGGACTTTGCCGATGTGATCGCCCTCAACAAGTTTGATAAGCGCGGGGCCCTGGATGCCTTGCGCGATGTGCGCAAGCAGTACATCCGCAACCACAACCTTTGGGATACCGAAGAAGAGGAACTCCCCGTGGTTGGCACCATTGCTTCCCAGTTTAATGATCCCGGTATGAACCGCTTGTATGCCTTGGTAGTGAGTGCCTTAGACAAAAAGTTTGAAGCTTGGACAAGCACCTTTGACGGAGTCATGGGTACCTCAGAAAAGGTGTACATCATCCCTCCTGCACGTACCCGCTACCTGAGTGAGATCACCGAGACCAATAGAAAATACGAGGTATGGGTAGGAGAGCAGCAGGAGATCGCCCAGCAACTCTACTCCATACAGAAGTCAATAGAGGTCCTGGGGACCACCTCGCTGGCAGATAAAGATCGCTTGATCAAGGAATTGCAAGAAGTGTATGAGCAAGTAGCCTTGCACCTAGATCCAAAAAATAAAAAATGGCTGGAGGACTGGCCTGCCGAAGCAGCTCAGTATGCCGGGGAATACTATACCTTCAAAGTTCGAAACAAGGAGATAAAAGTAAAGACTTACCATACCTCCCTATCAAATACCCGCATTTCCAAGGTAGCCCTGCCTCCTTTCCAAGCCTGGGGAGAACTCTTGAAATGGGGGCTACGAGAAAACCTGCCTGGCAAATTCCCTTACACGGCTGGGGTATTTCCTTTCAAGCGAGAAGGAGAAGACCCTACCCGCATGTTTGCTGGAGAAGGAGGGCCCGAGCGCACCAACAAGCGCTTCCACTACCTATCCAAGGACATGCCGGCTAAGAGACTTTCCACCGCCTTTGATTCGGTGACCCTCTACGGAGAAGATCCTGACTACCGTCCCGATATCTACGGCAAGATCGGCAATGCGGGGGTAAATATTTGTTGCCTAGACGATGCTAAGAAGTTGTATTCTGGCTTCAACCTGATCGACCCGATGACCTCGGTGTCCATGACCATCAATGGTCCTGCTGCTGCGATGACTGCCTTTTTCATGAATGCAGCCATCGATCAGCAGTGTGAGGTGTATATCAAAGAGAAGGGCCTAGAAAAGCAGGTAAATACGCAGATCGATGCGATGTATGCCAAAAAAGGACTTCCAAGACCTACTTACCGAGGAGCACTTCCCGAAGGAAACAATGGACTTGGTTTGCTGCTACTCGGGGTGACTGGAGATCAAGTCCTCCCCAAGGAGCTCTATGCCCAAATCAAGGCGGATACCCTCTCCAAGGTACGAGGAACGGTTCAGGCCGATATATTGAAAGAGGACCAAGCCCAGAACACCTGTATTTTCTCTACAGAGTTTTCCCTTCGCTTAATGGGGGACGTGCAGCAGTATTTTATAGACCACAAAGTCCGTAATTTTTACTCGGTTTCTATATCTGGCTATCACATTGCCGAAGCAGGAGCCAATCCCATCACCCAATTGGCCTTGACCCTATCCAATGGCTTTACTTACCTAGAATACTACCTCTCTCGGGGGATGGATATCAATGATTTTGCACCCAATTTGTCCTTCTTTTTCTCCAACGGCATCGATCCAGAATATGCGGTAATCGGTCGAGTGGCACGTAGAATCTGGGCCAAGGCGCTGAAGTTGAAGTATGGAGCCAACGAGCGGGCGCAACAGCTGAAATACCATATCCAAACATCCGGAAGGTCTCTGCATGCCCAGGAGATTGACTTCAATGATATCCGCACTACGCTGCAGGCCTTGTATGCGATTTATGACAACTGCAACTCCCTGCATACCAATGCCTACGACGAAGCGATCACCACGCCTACCGAGGCCTCGGTCCGTCGCGCCATGGCTATTCAGTTGATTATCAACAAAGAATTGGGCTTGGCCAAAAACGAAAATCCACTCCAAGGAGCCTTTATCATCGAAGAATTGACCGACTTGGTGGAAGAAGCGGTCTACGTAGAGTTTGACCGCATCACCGAGCGTGGAGGCGTATTGGGAGCCATGGAAAGCATGTACCAAAGGGGAAAGATTCAGGAGGAAAGCTTGCACTACGTACCTTGATCCCGGGAGAAGTCATTAGAGCCACTACCGATGAAAAAGAGGGGCAGCTCCAAACCTTGGCTCAGGTGCATCATGCTCATGCTGAGAAGGGCATCGAGCAACTCGTAGCATTAAAAAAAGCAGCAATTTCGAATCAAAACGTATTTGAGCGCTTGATGGAAGCCAGTAAATACTGTTCTTTGGGTCAACTTACTCATGCCTTGTATGAGGTAGGGGGGCAATACAGGCGTAACATGTAAGTAGATAATAAACCGCATCATTCCAAAATCCTATGGCAACAACACGAAACGTAACGGTTCGCATGAAGTCGGACCTAAAATATGAGTCCACCAATCCCCAAGGGAATGTGGTGGATATAGACATGCTTGACCCAGAGCACAAGCAAGCACAGTCTCCTATGGACCTGCTACTATCCGCTCTGGGAGGCTGTGCCTCGGTAGATGCGGTGTTGATGATGAAAAAGAAGCGCAGGCAAGTGATAGATTTTTATGTGGAGGTGGAAGGTCAGCGTCACGAGGGGGTGCCAGGGTATTATACCGACATTGCCTTGCATTTCGTGTTGGTCTCACCGGATGCCACGGCCGATGAATTTGCAAAAGTCGTAGCCCTATCGGTAGACAAGTACTGCTCGGTAGCCTCTTCGCTCAAGTCATCTATACGCTACACCTCAGAAATCAGGAGGTCGGTATGAGGGTGGTACGAGAATTGGTTAAGGAAGGAATACGGGTGAGTATTTTTTCTTGGAACTCCAAATATATCCTGAAGTTCGAACTGGGGCCGATGGAGCAGACTTTCAAACTTGGTGAGACGGATATTTTGGAAGAAACCGAATTGAATGGATTTTTGGAAGGAGAATTTTTTGAAAAAGTACAGGCACGATTTAAAGAAATGGGAGATTCTCTTCTTGGAAAACTAGAAAATACGTAATTTTCTAAAAATCTACGATGATGAAATTTTTAAACTACTTTTTGATTACTAATTTTTTATTCCTCTTAAGCGCCTGCCAAATCAATGGAAACTCTCCTGAGGAGAAAGATTTTGATAAACTCATTGGTTTGATTACTAAGATTGAAGGGCATATGTATGACTTGAGCCAAGAACTGAAGGTCATAGTAGCTCACAACGAAATGCTATTGGAAAAAAAGGATTCTATTTTAGCCATTGCAGGTCCATCTAAATACAATTTTGAAGGTTCTTTTTCTTCCAATAAACCTGGAGAAGATAGTACCCTGAGTTCAATCATTCTACTCAATTCGAGCAAGGATCTTGAAAAGTCCAAGGAATTTATAACCTTGACCAATTCCTTAGACAGCTTGTTTGCCAAGTACCTAGCAAACAATCCGGAGGTGGTTCAGATCTTTTCCAACTCAGCGGTACAGGCCAGTAGAATATATCCTGCATTTGATGCTAAAAATATCGTAGATCCTAGTATCGACATTACCACATTCAATTTTTACTACGAGGCAGATTTTGCACATAATCCTCGAAAAGGTACGGTATGGTTGCCTGACGCCTACGTGGATCCTGCAGGGAAGGGGTGGATTTTTTCTCTGGTACATCCGGTGTACGATGGGCAAGAGCTAGTAGCGGTGTTGGGTATAGACTTGCCCATTAAAGAGGCCTTTGATGCTTTCCTGGATTCGGAAGAGGGCTATTTTGTATTGGTCAACCAAAAGGGAGATATCATAGGCGGGACCAATGAGGCATTAAAACTTTTGGGAATGCCCGTATTGCACAATCACGTATATAGGGAATCTATTCAAGAAAATAATTTTAGAGATCCTGATTTTAATCTCTTTCAAAGTAAAAATGCAGAGGTGCGCAAGATGGCGAAAGTCATTCTTGAGGATAAAAAAATTCATTTCAATTTTGAGCAGGATTCACAGATGAAAAGAGTGCTGGGACTTTCTTTTTCAAATGTGGATTGGTTTCTGCTTGAAATCCAATTGCTACCGAAATGAAAAATAAACTCTTTGCAACCACAAATTTTAGAATTTCAATCGCTTTCGGGGTCTTCCTGATTGTGTTGGTTGCTGTGGTGGGAATTAGTTTTTTCTGGGCCATCTATTCCTCTCAGCTGGAAAGAAGGCAAGATTTTTTGGGGCAGCAAACGGACCTCGCAGGTAGGGGCTTGGAAAACGAACTAAATCGCTTTGAGGAAGAATCTAGACTTTTTGTATTGGAACTGGAAGAGCAAATCCAGGAAAGAGGTAGCAAGGAATTTGGAAAGCTAGCCCGCAAGGCAATAACCGCCTTCCCAAGTTTGATTGATACCTTGTGGATAGCCAATAATCGGGATTCGGTCTGGATGTATGTGTATACCCAGCGAAATGATTTTATTCAGCAAAGAGTCCCTTATTTTCCGAAGGATAGCCTTAAATCCCAACTGTATTTGCAAGGAAAATCTGGTTTAAAAGTCTTGTATTCGACCAATTTGAGGCAATTTTCCAAACAATACCTAGTTAATTTTTACCAAGTACCAGGTGGAGGAAATTATCTTTTTCAAGGAGGACAATTACTCCCCATTAGTGCTGAGGATATTCCTCAGTTGGAAGGTAAAGAAATCCAAGAATTTGAAGGTATAAAAAAGGATCTATACCAAGGGATCAAAGGTCTTTATCCTGTGACTTGGAAAAATGATACCTCTACGGTCAATGCCCTTTTGGCACAATACCCATTTTCTTTTGGAGAATTGGCCCAGCACGTGGCTTTGGTCATGGTATATCCAATAGATGATCTAAGTTCGGGAATTTATAAAACCTATTTTTTACTTTTTTCCTCGGTCATCGTCATCATGGTGATCATCCTTTCCTTTTTTGTGATTTCTTTGAAAAATTACTTAGAGTTGGCCAAAACTAGGGAGGATAGTTTTCAGGAGATTTCCCGATTGTTTGAACAGCAAAACATGCTTCTGAAGGAACTTCGAGGCTTCGTATTTTTTCACAATTACAAGGGAGAAATTTTGCGAGTCAGTGAAGAAGTAGAAGAAGTGCTGGGATATACCAAAAAGGAATTTAATCAGGCTTTCAGTAAGGATTCTTCTTACGAGATCGTGGAGCTCATAAAAGAGGAAATAAAGAAGGCCTTCCTAGGCAAAAGAGAATTTTTGGAATTGGAGTACAACCTTTTGAAGAAAGATGGTAAAACCATTCGGATTCGAGTTTTTGAAAAAATAATTATTGACGAACAAGGAAGGTTTGATGGAGGCTTGGGGATCTGTACGGATATTACAGAGCAATATGCGGCCCAAATGAAGATCATTCAGAACGAAGATCGCTTACGTTCCCTGATCAATAACCTTCCTGACGAAATTTTTATTTACGATAACGAAGGGAAAGTGCTGGATTTTCATATTCAGACCCAAGGAAATTACCTGGCATTGACTGGTGCTGCCTTGGGTAAAAAACTACAAGACTTTGTTCCAGCAGATCAGCGCGAAGAATTGGATGCCGCCTTCCAAAAGGCCAGAGCTACGGGGCAGCTCCAAACCGCCCATGTATCTTGGTCCCTGGAGGGGGAGCCGAAGGAAAGGCATTACGAAACCCGGTTTTTCCCCTTGGACGAGCAGCAAATGGTGTCCATCTCCAAGGATATTACCAACCAGAAAATTTGGGAAAAAGGCATCCTGGAGGCGATGCATGCGGCAGAGCAAGCCAATAAATCCAAGTCTGAATTTTTGGCCAACATGAGCCATGAAATCCGAACCCCTTTGAATGGCCTCTTGGGCATGATTGATTTATTGGAAGGAACCCAAATGGAATCCATCCAAAAGCAATACCTAGACATAATCAAAAACTCAGGGAACTCCTTGTTGAGTATCATTCGGGATATCCTGGATTACTCCAAGATTGAAGCAGGTAAGATGGAACTTCATCCTAGTACCTTTGACCCTAAGGAGCAAGTGAAAGCACAAGTGGAAATCTTGGGTGGGGTAGCTAAGAAAAAAGACATCAGCTTGGATGTGGATTTTCAGTTGCTACCAGATTTGGTGGTAGAGGCCGACCGAGACAAAATCAACCAAGTGCTACTCAACCTGATAGGCAATGCCTTGAAATTTACACCCAATCAGGGACTTGTTTCGATTTCACTAAGCCATGAGCCCCTCACCGATGAACTGATTCTCCTCAATTACAGTGTTTCGGACAATGGAATTGGGATTTCCAAAGAACACTTACTCCAATTGACTGATCCTTTCTTCCAAGTAGAAAGCTCGGCCTCTAGGTCCTATCAGGGGGCTGGCTTGGGTTTGGCTATAGCCAAAAGAATGGTTGAATTGCTCGGAGGAGAACTGAAAGTAGATAGCAGTCCCGGGAAGGGAGCTACGTTTCGGTTTTCGGTAGTAGCCAAGCTCATCTTCCGCCCCTTGGTGTCGACGGAGATACAACATGATGTCAGCAAGGATAGAAACGGCATGGCCAAGGATTTTCCACTACGCATCTTGCTTGCCGAAGACAACGAGCTCAATCTGCAGCTGATGGGGATGATGTTTGATAAATTGGGCTATACCTACGATGTGGCAAAAAATGGACGAGAAGCCCTGGAAAAAGTGAGTGCACAGCCCTTCGATATGGTATTTATGGACGTACAAATGCCCGTGATGAACGGACTAGAAGCGACCAGTGAGATTAGGAAATTACCCAAAATGGATTCCTTGATTATCATAGGCCTCTCTGCCAATGCCTTTGAAGATGACCAAAGAAAGGCTTTAGAGATGGGGATGAACGATTACCTTACCAAACCCGTTCGATTGACCGACTTGGCGGGGAAGTTGGAATATTACTATCGTAATTTAAAACTTCAGCCTCAGGGAAATCGCTAACAGTCCGCAGACCACAGACCACAGCCGATTTAACTTAGCCCTATCCATTCTTATTTAGTTGGGAGTATTTGAATGGCGAACGCTGAGTGGTGCATATTGATGTGGGAATTGGAGAACCATTCGAATCTCGTCTCCTCATAAATTGTTCAATCTTGGCTCTTGCCTGCCTGTCGGCAGAAAGATATCTTGCCTGCCTACCGCCAGGCAGGGCTCTTGTTTCTACTCAATTTACAAAGCAGTCTCCAAGTCAAAAGCTTCTAGGTAGTCTGCCACTCTTCTTACAAACATGCCCCCCAAAGCCCCATCTACCACCCTGTGGTCATAGGAATGGGAAAGAAACATTTTGTGGCGAATGGCGATCACATCTCCCGTGGGAGTTTCCACTACAGCCGGCTTTTTGACGATGGCCCCTATGGCCAGAATAGCCACCTGAGGCTGGGGAATGATGGGAGTACCCATGACATTGCCAAAAGAACCCACATTAGAAATGGTATAGGTCCCTCCCGTGACTTCGTCAGCAATCAGTTTGTTGTTTCGGGCACGCTGCGCTAGATCGTTGACTTTTTTGGAAATCTCTACCAAGCTCAATCTATCGGCATGCTTAATGACTGGGACGATGAGGTTGCCAGAAGGCAGGGCTACTGCCATGCCAATATTGATGTCTTTTTTCTTAATGATTCGTTCCCCTTCTACTGAAATATTGATCATGGGAAAATCTCTGATGGCCTTAGCAACGGCTTCAATGAAGAATGGGGTGAAGGTAATTCCTTCTCCGTAGGCAGCTTTAAACGCCTCTTTGTTTTTCTCTCTCCAAAGCACGATGGAGGTCATGTCTGCTTCTACAAAAGAAGTCACATGAGCAGAGATGCGTTTGGATTCTACCATGCGCTGCGCAATTAGCTTACGCATGCGGTCCATTTCTATGATTTCATCTGAGCCACTCAGGCTAGGGGCTAGGGAAGGGGAAGAAGGGAAAAGGGGAGTATTTTCTACAGAAGAGGTGGAAGCGTTCCTTGCGGACAGGTAGTCCCACATGTCTTGCTTGGTCACCCTTCCTTCTTTGCCTGTTCCAGGGATTTTAGATAGTTCTTCGAAGGAAATGCCCTCTTCTTTGGCTATGCTTTTTACCAAGGGAGAATAAAATCTTCCGTCAGCTGCTGCCTGGGTCTCTTGCGGTACCTCTTCCAAGAGAGTACTAGTCAAAACGGGAAGCTCTTGCTTCCATTCCTCTTGGGTAGTTTCTGTTTCTGAAGATGCTGATGGGAATGCCGAGGAAGCTTCCCCTGACGTTTCAATCAAGGCGATAGCCGCACCAACCTTCACCACTTCTCCTTCTTGGGCAAGGATTTTTTTCAATCTACCCCCATGGGTAGCTGGAACCTCCGTATCTACCTTGTCTGTAGCTACCTCCAGTACAGACTCATCGGCTTCGATAAGGTCTCCTTCCTTTTTCAGCCAGGAGATGATGGTGCCTTCTATGATACTTTCGCCCATTTTGGGCATCAGCATTTCTATACTTGCCATGATACTTTAGGTAAATTCATTGGGTTTATATCCAAAGTTTAAAAGTATATTTTATTGTACTGCTACCCAAGTCCTTAGGGTAAAAATTTATTTATAGAATCTGATTTAGTGAGGAGAAGAGTATCAAGTATCAAGCATTAAGTAAGGAATAGCCTTCCTACGGTAGGCAGGCAAGAAGCAAATGAAAATAGAGGAGTACTTGATCCTGTTGCGCTCATTGCCTTGCCTTTGAAATGCAGATTCTGAGCAAGTTCAATACCGCTACCCCTGTGAGTTGGATATTGATCATGCGGTCTTGGGTTAACTGAAGTTTTTTTGTTTCTACAAAACCCTCCCCAGCGCAAGCAATCCAAACCGTACCTACCGGTTTTTCGGCAGTACCCCCATCCGGCCCTGCGATGCCACTGCTGGCAAGTCCAATATGCGCCCCAAATAGAGACCTCACTCCAGTAGCCATCTCCCTTACCGTTTGTTCGCTCACCGCTCCATATTGTAGTAAGGTTTCTGGTTTTACTCCAAGGATAGATTTCTTTCCTTCGTTTTGGTAAGGAACTACCGCTCCTTTGAAATAAGCGGAACTTCCTGGCACAGTAGTAAGGGTGTGGGAAATAAATCCCCCCGAACAGCTTTCTGCTACTGCTACCGTTTGCCCAGCCTGCTTCAAGAGTTTACCTACTACAGCTTCCAAGGTTTCCTCATTGTAGCCATAGACATAGGAAGAAATGCTTGGGAGTACGGCCTGAATCTGCTGTTCTACCTCCTGCTCCAGAAGTTCCTTATTTTCTCCAAAAGCTGTCAGACGTAGTTTAACATGCCCTAGAGAAGGAAGGTACGCGAGTCGGATGTGTGGGGGTAGCGCATTTTCCCAATCCTTGATCAAGTCGGCAAGCCAAGATTCGCCTATACCCACCGTTTTAATCAATTTGTGGTAAATGACGGGTAGCGCAAATACTTCAGAGAGTTTGGGTAAAACAAAGTCTTTCATGAGCTTTTTCATCTCATGGGGGACCCCTGGCATGGACATCCAGTAACATCCTTTCTGTTCAAACCACATGCCGGGTGCCGTACCCACTTCGTTGGGAACGTAGGTGCAGCAGGTGGGAAGGTGACCTTGAAGGATATTGAGGCGGGTCATTTCTCGGCCACGCCGAGTAAAGTATTCCGAAACAGCAGCCACCGCCTCAGGCACTTCTACGATCTCGCATCCAAAATATTCGGCAAGGAGAGGTTTGGTCAAATCGTCTTGGGTGGGACCCAAGCCCCCGGTGATCAAAATGAGATGGGCCCTTTGAGAAGCAGCTTCA
>JAJTDZ010000066.1 GCA_021298245.1 Algoriphagus sp.
TTCAGGCAGATCCAGCGACTGTACTTCGAAAGGGATATACACGAAGTGAAATCAAGGGTAAACCCATTCAGGAACACGCCATACACGTGGGTGAAAGCCTGACTACGTACACCTATCAACAAAAAATTAGCAGTACCATCACAAGCATAGAGAAAAAATGAAAGAACAGTCCTACACGCAAGCCATGCAGCGCTTGGAAGCTATTTTGGCCCAACTAGAAGAAGGATCAGCATCCATCGATACCTTATCTGAACTGGTAAAAGAAGCTGCTACCTTGGTCACTTTTTGCAAGACAAAACTAAAAACTACCGAAGAAGAAATTCAGCGTGCGTTTGAGGCGAATTGAGACCTGAGTAAAGAAACCCAAAAACAGGCTGGGAATTAGTGTTACACGGCAGCAGCTCCTTCAATAACCTGCAAGAATTTTCTTGGGATAGTCACCAGCATATTTTGGTAAATTCCAGGAATACGAATTAAAAAATAGTCTTTATTTCCTTTTTCTATACATTCCCCTATCATGTTTTGGAGTGAGCCTCCAATTACTTTTACCTTTTCTCCTGGGGCAATTTCAGAACCATCGGTCTCTATGGCCACTCCCGTAGCCACTACTCGCTGAATGATTTCTACATCCTCCTCACGGATGGTCGCTGGCACCCCAGAAAAATTAACAAACTTCACTGCACCGGGTACTTGAAGGCAATTCCATAAATTATTGCGATGAGTTTTCACAAAAACATAGCCATTGAATAAAGCCTTTTGTACCTTTTTTTTCCTATCAGACCATTGCCTAAGTTCCTCTACCAAGGGTAAAAACACTTCTAAGCCTTCGTTCTGTAGCCGATCTGCAACTTTTTTCTCAGCTCGGGAAGTCGTGTACATGACGTACCAATGTAATTCTTGCATAGTTTGAATTCTTGGAAACAAATCTAAAAAATCATCCTTGTTTCCACTATAAAAATAAAAAAACCCCTGGAACATGATTCCAAGGGTTTAATCAAAAAAACCACCAACCTTATCAGTAATGCTTATTGCCCTCGAAGCTTAATGGTAAGCTTATCGGTGAGCAGATACATGACTGGTACTAGTACTAACGTAATAAGTGTGGCAAAGGTTAGCCCAAAAATTACGGTCCAAGCCATGGGTCCCCAGAAGGCTGCATTATCTCCACCTACGTAAAATTGCGGGTCAAATTCACTTAGTAACGTGGCAAAATTAATGTTCATGCCGATGGCCAAGGGAATCAATCCCAATACCGTAGTGATGGCTGTCAGCAGCACGGGGCGAAGGCGAGTTTTCCCTGCCTCTACAATACTTGCAAGTAAATCCGGATAAGCTAAATGATTTCCTTTGGCAATTCCTAATTCCTCTCTTTTCCTAGTCCTCACCAAATCTGTATAATCTATCAGTACGATGGCATTGTTGACCACTACCCCGGCCAAAGAAATAATACCAATCCCGGTCATGATTACCACAAAATCCATATTGAAAATAACCAAGCCCAAAAAGACCCCTATGGTACTGAAAAGTACGGAAGTCATGATGATAAAGGGGCTAACTACGGAATTAAACTGAGCCACGATAATCAAGAAGATCAGTGCAATGGCAATACCAAGAGCCCGCAACAAGAAGGCCTGGGATTTTGCTTGCTCCTCCTGCTCTCCCGTATACTTGATGCTGATTCCTTCTGGCACCGGATAGCTCGCCATCAGTTCCTGAATCTGGCTATTGATTTCGGTAGGATTGTAGCCGTCCAAAACATTAGAAAACATGGTAATGGCTTTTTCACTATCCTTTCTTTTTACAGATCCGTAGGTAGATCCATAGCGTATGTCCGCTACAGATGAAATGGGGATTTCTTTTTTGTTCCCAAACTTATCCCTAAAGCCTATTTTTTTATTGACCAAGGTATTGATATCGTACCGGGTGTTTTCGTCAAGCCTTAGTAAAATGGGATAATCCTCCTCTCCTTCTTTGTAACGAGAGACTTCCAAACCAAACAAAGAAGTACGTAATTCTGTGGCAATGGTAGAAGTGGATAATCCAAATCTTCTGGCTTTTTCTCTATTGATCTGGACAACCACCTCTGGGCTACCCAAAGAAAGATCCGTCTTGAGTTCTTCCAATCCTTGGATGGCGTTGGATTCCAAAAAGGCCTTACTCTCCTCTACAAAAGCAATCAATTGCTCGTAATCCTCACCCACAAATTCAATATTAACGGGATTGCCCACGGGAGGACCGTTTTGTTGTTTGTCCACGGTAATGAGTACTCCAGGGTATTTCTTTACCAAATCACGTATCACTTCCATGGCGTCGTTGGTGTCGATACCTTGTCGGTCGATGTAGTCTACAAATCCTATGGTAATTTTTGCTTTGTGAGGAGTAGCTTGTAAGCTAGGCCCTTCGGTAGGATCCCCAGTACCTTCTCCTACCTGGGTAATCACCGATTCGATAATTCCTCCATATGGTTCCAATTTGTCTACCATTTCGTCTTCCATGGTATCTACAAAAGCATTGGTCGATTCTATGCTGGTTCCAATGGGAAATTCAACGAAGACATTGACCAACTGCGGCTGGTTATCGGGGAAAAAGAGCACCTTTGGAGATCTGATCCCCAGCATCGCAATGGAAAAGATTAAAAGAAAAAAGGTACCGGTAAGAATCTTGACTGGATTTTTACCCCTTAATGAAAATTTAAGAAGGGATTCGTATCCATTTTCCATTTTAACCAAGAAAACGGCTTGAAACCAACCCACCCATTTTCTAACATAAAACACGTACACTAACGTAAGCAACGCGAAGGTCACACTGAGTGTTCCCATACTCGTCCAACCCACCACGTAAAAAATTAAAGCAAGCAGCACCAATGCGGTGGAAGCTCGGATTGACCCTTTTTTAGGTTTGTCCTTGCTCATGTCTTCAATTTTCATGTACAAGGAAGTCATCACGGGATTGATGACCAATGCCACAAAAAGAGAGGCCGAAAGGACAATAATCAAGGTGATGGGAAGGTATTTCATAAATTCACCAACCAAATCATCCCAAAATGCTAATGGAAGAAATGCCGCTAGGGTGGTAAGTGTGGAGGTGATGATGGGCCAAGCCACCTCTCCTACTCCTTCTTTTGCTGCTTGAAGAGGAGGCATCCCATCTTGCATCAAGCGATATATATTTTCAACTACTACAATGCCATTATCAACCAACATCCCTAAGGCTAGGATAAGGGAGAATAAGACCATCAAATTGAGCGTAATGCCAAAGGAGTCCAGCACCAAGAAGGAGATAAACATGGAAAGTGGAATGGCAGATCCCACAAAAAGGGCATTGCGGAAGCCCATAAAAAACATGAGGACTAAAACGACCAAGATCATACCGAAGATGATAGAGTTTTCCAAGTCACTCACTTGGGTACGCGTTTGCTTGCTTTGATCGTTGGTAATTGAAATCTCTACATTGCTAGGGAATCTATTGGATTTGGTCGTTTGTATAATTTCTTTGATTTTATCTGCCGCATCCAATAAATTTTCTCCACTTCTCTTGGTAACATTGATGGTTATTACGGGAAGATTTTTACTTCGAGCATAGGAAGTTCTATCCTTAAACGTATCTTCAATTTGTGCTACATCCCTGAGGTAGACTATTTTTTGTTGATCCGTCTTGACAATGATATCTAAAAGGTCGTTTGGATTTGAAAATTCTCCATCAACCCTCAAGGTCCTTTCAAATTCACCTGTTTTTATGCTTCCACCGGAAATGGTCAAGTTTTCACCCTGGATGGCACCAGAAATATCTCCAAAACTTACCCCCACGGATTCCATCTTATAGGGATCTACGTTGATTTGGATTTCTCGCTCCACCGTACCCGCTAGGTCTGCTTTTGAAATCTCAGGAAGTCTTTCTATCGCATCTTCCAAATACTCCCCAAATCGCTTCAATTCCTGTTCGGAATAAGGCCCAGAGATATTCACATTCATGATAGGAAAGTCGGAAGTATTTACCTCCTGGACGGTAGGTTCCTGATCTAAATCAGTGGGTAAATCACTTTTTGATTTATCCACGGCATCTTTTACATCTTGGATAGCCTTTGCAAGTTCTACCCCCGGGGTGAATTCAATGACAATGGTAGAGAAATCCTGCACCGATGTAGATTTAATATCCTTTACATTATTGAGGGACTTTAATTCCTTCTCGATAGGACGGGTAATCAGATTTTCCATATCTACTGGTGAGTTTCCAGGATATGGGGTTCCCACATACACCGTAGGAATGACGATTTCAGGGAAGCTTTCCTTGGGCATGGTCCGGTATGCACCCAAACCCAATACCGTGATGATAAGGGTAAGGATAATCACCGAAGTGGAGTTGTCCACACTAAAGCTGGACAATCCAAATTCCCGTATGGTTTTTGACTTTTGAGGAGTTTCCATTCTTATTGCTTGGATACGGTGACACTAAAATTATCCCCCACTTCGCGGAACCCTTTGTCCACCAAAATTTCTGTTCCGGTCAATCCTTCTACGATTTCTGTCTCTTCCCCTGAAGAATATCCTCTCTTGACATACTTTTTCTTCGCTACTCCATTTTCAACGGCAAACACGTAATCTCCCTTGGTGTCAGATAAAATCAAATGCCCTGGAACGACCACGGACTCCGCGTTGGTATAATCTTTAATCTTCAACACAGAAAGCATGTTTGGTTTTACCTCAGTTAGGTTGGGTAGGGATACCTCTACTTTGAAGGTTCTGTTGTTGGGATTGATAATTGCTCCAGTAGCCGATACTTTGGAGGCAATATTTTTACTGATAGAAGGAAAAGAAATTTCTACCGAATCCCCCTTTGCTATCGAATTAATATAATTCTCTGAAAGATCCGCTTCAATAAATAGATCACTTTCTCCCACAAATTGGAACATAGGTAAGCCAGGCTGCATCAATTCTCCCAATCTTACTTGTACAGATTCTACCGTTCCTGCAAAGGGGGCCCGAATCACTGATTTTGCTAGTTGAGCTTTAAGAGAGGCCAAGCTTTTCTCCAATCCTTCCTTTCGGCTTTTAGCTTCCAGGTACTGAACTTCTGTTCCTATTTTTTGATTCCACAATCGCTCCTGCTTTTCAAAAACCGTTCTGGCTAAAGAAAGGCTATTTTCCAATTCCTCGATACTTCTTTGAATGGATTCAGAATCTACTCTGGCTAAGACCTGACCGCGTGTTACCCGCATTCCTTCTATGGCCGGGATTTCTAAAATTCTCCCTACGGTTTCCGAACTTATGGTCACATTCTTTTTAGAAAGGACAGATCCTGTCACTTCCAAGTAATGGGTAAATGTTCCCTTGCGAGCAGGCAGGGTCGTGATGAGCAAAGATTTTCTATTGGCGGCTGCAAATTCTGGATCAGCAGCAGCAAGCTCCTCCTCAAGAGTCTTGATCTTGGTATTCAATTCCGTGAGCTGACTTTTAAGGGATTCCAATTCTGCCTTCTTGGCTTCTATGGAATCTGAAGCACAAGAAAAGATCCCTACAAAAAGGATCAGTGAAGTGATTAGGGTAGCAAGTGATTTCATGAGTATAAAAGAATTTGAGAGATTCAGTTGGTTTATTTGGTATAATCTGCTTTAAGTAGGCCCAAGGCTTTCTCAAGATTTACTTTGGATATTAATCCATCGTACAAGGCACCGAGGTAGTTAACTTCAGCTGTAATCAAGGAAGCATCTGCTTCCACCACCTCTAGATTAGATCCTACCCCTTCGTTGTACTTGATCCGTGCAATTTCAAAGACCTCTTTGGCCAATTGAAGATTTTCTTCTTGCACCGTAAGTACATGTAGGTCATTTCGAAGATTGGCCTTAGCTACTAAAAGTTCGCTTTTGAATGATTCCTGCAAGAAATTGCGTTGGTTTTCCAATTGATTGAGTTGCACTCTGTTCTTTTGAATCCTAGACGCTTTAGAAAATCCATCAAAAATTGGGACGCTAAGACTTAATCCAATCAAGGAACTGCCAAACCAATTGTCATTGCTAAATACGGTTCCTAGCTCATTGCCTGCTCCACTTCTTCTCGCATTGCCTACCAAATCGATTTTTGGCATGTACTGACTATGGTTATTTTGCAAATCCAATCTTGCCAAGGTGATTTGGGTAGCCACTTGCTCCAACTCGACGCGAGAAGAGCCTTCCTCCATTAGCAAACTCAACAGCGATTCGTTTGGTCTCAAATCTTCCAGAGATTCCTTAAGGTATAGATCATATTCCAAGGGCAATCCCATTTGAATTTTCAATAATCCTTGGCTGATTTCTAAAGCTGTTTGGCTTCGTTGTACTTGAGTGTAAGTATTGTTGCGCTGCACCTGCACTCTAGAAACGTCTATTTTTTCTACAAAACCTGCTTCATTAAGTGCTTTGGTTTCTTTCAATAAGGTATCCAATCGAGATAAATTGGCCAGGGCAAGCCGGATTCTCTGTTGGTTGACCAAAACTCCAAAATAAGCCTTCTTTACTTGCTCGATCACGTCATTCTCTGCCTTTTGTACATCCTTATTGGTCAACTCCAATAGGGTTTTTGCAGCGCGTAATCCTACAAAGAAGGATCCATCAAATACCATTTGTGAAATATTGACCCCCAATCCAGAGGAATAACTCACCCCAAATCGAGCTGGAATCACATCGCTTGGGATGGAAGGATCTCCAAAGGGAGGTTGATTAGGAAGAAAAACAACAGGGATTTTTGGATTGTAATCCAAATTGTAGGATCCATTGATTTGAGGCAAGCCCCTGGAGGTAGTTTCCCTGATGGTTGCCTTGGAAATTAGTAATTCCAACCTGGCATTTTTTGTGGCTGCATTATTTTCAACAGCATATTCAATTGCTTCTGCCAAAGTAAGCTCCAACAGTTGCTGGCCAACTGCAGGAGACATACTTAGGCAAAGAAAAAAGATGAAAAAAAGGTAGTTTTTCATGGTTTAGTTGGTTTTCAAGTCAAGATATTCTGTTGAAAAAGGTAGGCTTCCCTGCCCTTTTCGGTAAATATGCCATGGAGAAAATGATCCAAAATGATCATTTGTTCTTCCACTAGGTTGTACTCCACATCTGCAAAACTTCTGGGGTCAAAAGCAGAGGTGATTTGGGATATTCTTACTTTGGCTAGTACTTTAGAGTCGATTTCCTTTCTAAAATATCCGAGTTCCTTGCCCTTCTCCAGAACCTTTACTAGATCTGTTTGTATGGTCTCTTCTTTAAAGGATTCAAAAATTTTCCATGCTTCTGGAAAATATTTTTGAACCTCTAAAATCACCAATGGATTGATGGAAGTCAGACGTTCACGCATCATTTTGGAGGTTTGAACCAAATGTTCGATCACTCCATCTCCTTGTTCTGCAATGAAGGCCAATCGTCTGCGGTCTTCCTCCAAAATTCGAGCAAATACTTCCTTCACTAAATCCTTCTTATCTTCAAATTCTTGGTAGATCGTCTTTTTCGAAATACCTACTTGCCGAGCCAAATCTTCCATAGTAATGGTTCGGACTCCAAATCGCGCAAATTGCTCCGTCGCTACATCTAAAATTCTCTGCCTAGTCTCCACGTCAAGTAAAAATTTGAACACAAAACTATGGAAACTTTATTTATGTTTAAAGTTTCCTTGGTTTTATTTTAGAATTTTATTTCAAAAAGTAGAGCAAAAATTAATTTAATATTTAATTATATTTTTTTTATTTGTATTT
>JAJTDZ010000022.1 GCA_021298245.1 Algoriphagus sp.
TTTGTTTAGTATTCTTTAAAAGACCTATTAATTTTCAATGGTAATATTTCCGGAAGTGATGTTGCCTTTGACCCATATGGTGGCATTGTTATTCAATTCCAAGGTCCTTCCGCTTTCAGAATTCCCCACACGTATGTTTCCCGAACCTGCTTTTAAGCTGTAATTGAATGCCTTGAGATCAGAGGTTGTTTGGACCGTGAAATTACCTGAAGTACCTGAAAACTGGGTATTTGCACCAAGTCCTGAATTTACTGCGCGTACATTTCCTGAGGTAAAGGCCAAGCTACCCAGCTGCTTTGCATTTTCGATTTTGGCATTGCCAGAGGTTAGACGTGCGCTGAGCACTCCATCGATATTCTTTGCATCCAGAGATCCACTGGTAGATTCGTAATTAACCGATCCGCTGATGTTTTCCAAGTAGGCATTTCCTGAGGTGAGTCTCGCCTCTACATTGCCTTCAATGCCAGTTGCCTTCAGTGTCCCAGAGGTAGAGGTCAACTTTAGATTTCCCTTGATCTGAGCCGCCATGATGGTGCCTGAGGTAAGTTGCAAAGCCGTATTTTCACTTGCTAAATTGGTTAAGTTGACTTCCCCGGAAGATCCTCTTACGCTTACTTGCATGGATTTGGGTCCAGTGATCTTCAGGTAACCCTTGTTTTTGCTATTCCAGTTGTACTTTTCGCCGCTTCTCTTGTAGCTTACTTTGAGCACATCTCCCAGCGTCACAAAGACAATGTCTTGGTCTGAGATATTGGATTCCAAATAGGCTTCCACGGATACTTCCGTTCCTTCTCCACCCTGGTAACTTACATCTAGCCATCCGCTTTCTACTTCGATTTGCTTGATGTTGTTGTATTTTTTGGTGGTGTTGACCAATACATTTTGACTTGCAGCATAAGGTATGGATGCCAGGAGCATCAGAGCCATTAAAGAAAAGTAATGTAATTTTTTCATGGTTTGGATAGGTTAAAAGACAATGCCAAAGGTGATGGGATTCAAGGATGGGCCTTTGCCATCTTGGAAAAGGGTGTTGAGGTCGTAGGTGGTAAAAAAGGTGACGTGTTCTCCTATGCCTACTTCCCCACGGAAGCCATAGCGCAGGTTTTCCAAGTAAAGTCCTGTGTTGACTTTATCTATTTTTTTAGGTTCATTATTTTCTTCGTACACAAACTTGGATCTACCTCCTAGACGGTAACCGATATAGGGTCCGACAGCTAAGGTGAGGCCGTCTTCCTGAGTCTTTCCTAAGTTCACTTCTAATAAGGTCATTGCAGTCAGGTAAGAAGCAGATAATTTGCTCTTTACTCCTGTCACATCGGTACGCTCTACAAAGGAAATTTGATCTTGGCCGCGGACGGCTTGAAAATCCCGGTTTTCAAACTTGAAATTGTACCATTGGAAGCCTAATCCTATATTCCAGTGTACTCCCTTCCCGATTTGATGGGAACCTACCCAGTTTAATCCCACATTCCAACTTCCCCAACCTTTGGTCGCATAGGGCTGATCCGAAGTAGGAAAGCTGCCCTCCTGAAGAAAATTGTTAATCCCTAAATCAATACTAAAATTGTCTACATAAGGAGGGTTATCCCCATCTTCCGAACCGGTTTCGATCTTAACTTTTGTATTGTCACCCGACTCATCTACGTAAAGCCGCATTTTACCTACCTGCACCTCAGTTTCCAAGGGGCGCTCAATCACCTTGACCACCTCTTTGACCGTCCCATCTTTTTTATGGATTTCGACCAAGGTCAATTCTCCCGTTTCCTTATTTTCCAACAGGTCTAGTTCGCTGATGATTTGATTGATATTCATCCCTTTCAATTTTTCAAAATCGGCTAGGGATTCGACCATAATTACGATTCTTCCAGCCTTACCAAATTCAATGACTACGGAGTCTTTGAGCGAAGGGATGCTAGTTTTCAGGGTTGTTTCAGGATTGGTCTTGGCCTCAGCCAGGAAGGCACATCCTAAAAAAGCGAGTAGGAGCACTAATTTTTTCATGGGTTCTGTTATTTTTTGTATGCTTGGTTTAGTTTTATTGTTTTTCGTTTGAAGGGACTTTTCGACTCGTTAGGGAAGAGAAAAACCTGTCTTTTTTATCTTGAACTTCTACAAACCCCTCGTCCAGTTTGTCGAGGAGCCCTTCCACCTGACCAACTGTTTTTCCAAGTTCAGTGATCAAGTTTTTGTTCAGGGCCTCTTCTTTTTTCAATCCATCGGAGAAAATCCGTACTCGATATCCATCAAATACTTCGGCATCTGCCAAGTTAGGTGGTGAGCTAGTTGGTAAAGGAGTGGTTTGGATTGATTGAGGAGTTAAAAAAACCTTGATCTTGGTAGCTGAATTTAATTCCTCCGCTACTGCCGCTTCCGAACTTGGGGAAGTAACTGCTTCAGACCCCTTATTTTCTAGTTGGGTCTCCTTGGTGTTTTCCTGAGGCAAGGTTGATTGTAAAATGGGGTTACTTGAACGATAAGTGCTTTTTTCAGCTAGGTATGCTGGTTCTTGTTCTTCTTCGGAAAACACCATTTCTGATTCTGGCATTGATTTCGGTACAAGAGGGATTTCCTGCACCTCTTCACTAGCGGCAACCGAATTTTCTTGTTCTGTTTGAGGTACTTGGGACCAGATTAGGTACCCTAGACCGAGGAGCAATGGCATTGCTGCAGCGATCGCCCACCATAAACTTTTCTTCGGTTGCTTCCCTGCATCCAATTGGGTTTCCAGTTTATCCCATGCCTCTGGGCTAGGGGAGGCTTCCTGTTTTTCGAGTTTTTCTCTAAAAACCCGGTCCAATTCTTCGTCTGATTTAGCCATGTGTGGTTTTTTCTTGGAGTTGGAGACTGGCAATCTTTTCTTTGAGTACGTTTCTTGCTCGATTGAGCTGGGATTTGGAAGTACTTTCCGTAATCCCCAAGAGTTGTGCAATTTCTGGGTGGCTGTACCCTTCGATTACATATAAGTTAAACACGGTTCTATACCCCGAAGGAAGGTCCTGGACCAAGGTCAAGATCTCTTCAGCCTCCATTTGAGCTACAGCTTCTGTGGTATCCAAAATTTGAGAAGCTTCTTCCAAAGAATGGTGCATTACTTGTTGTTTATCGGTTCTCAAGGCCATCAAGGCCTGGGTTATTACAATTCTTTTCATCCAGCCTTCAAAACTTCCTTTGGATTCAAACTGTCCTATTTTTTCAAAGATTTTCATAAAACTTTGAATCAAGATGTCTTCTGCCACTTGTCTGTCTTTTAAGTACCGAAGGCAAATGGCCATAAATTTTCCCGAATATTGATCGTAAAGCTGACGTTGTGCAACACGGTCACCGTCAAGACAGCCCTGAAGGAGTTCCTTTTCAGAAGAAAACTTGAGGTGGCGAAACATTTGGTTTGGCTTTCTCTTGGTATAGATGCAGGAGTGTCCCTGAAGGTTGCTCCAGCTGATAAAAAAAAGATTTTATTTTTTTATTAACGGTTTATTAGCCGTATAGTCTAGATTTTCTTACAAAGAAAAAATAAAAAAGGCCAGGGCAATCACAAAAATCAAACACATGACCTGTGCCTTTTCCTTAAATTCCGTTGCAACTTTGGGCTTACGTAATACGATAACAGCCAAGCCTAAGCCAAAAAATTGCAAAAATAAACTCACCCCATTGAGGGGCCCCATAGGAGCATCCAAAAGTCTGAGCTGGGTGTTGAGTAAGGACAGGACCCCAAGCAAAATACCCGTAATTCCAAAGAGAAAGGAACGGTGTAGGAGTACAGATTCAGGTAGGGATGACCATTTCATAGGTTTCAGGGCAAAGCACAAAGGTAAAGAAAAACGTAATTAAGATATACCTAGGCTTTCACTAGGCTTTCCTTTCTCCGTATAAAAAACTTTTCGAGTTCGACACTTGACTTGGTATTGAGCGTCATGTCTTTGCTCAAGCCTCCTTTTCGTGCTACGCACAGTCCATAATACATGTCTGCAAAGCCTTCGATTTCGTGGGCATCGGGATTGATAGACAAGAGCACTCCTTGGTCCATGGCATAGCGAATCCACCTCCAATCCAGATCCAACCTCCAGGGGTTGGCATTGATCTCAATCACCACCTGCCTTGCAGCACAAGCCTCAATCACTGCCTGGTGGTCTATAGGGTATCCCTCTCTTCTCAACAATAGTCTTCCGGTGGGATGACCCAGAATAGTGGTGTAGGGATTATATATAGCCGTTATTAAGCGGTCGGTGGCCCTTTTGATGTCCATGTTGAGGATGGAGTGCACCGAGGCTACGATAAAATCAAAACCTTGCAATACTTCTTCTGGATAGTCTAGGCTTCCATCGGCCAAAATATCGGACTCAATTCCTTTGAAAATTCGAAAAGGTGCCATTTCTTGATTAAGAGCATCGATTTCTTTCTGCTGCTGTATGACCCTTTCTATTTCGAGCCCTCCGGCGTAACTGGCCGTTCGGCTATGATCGGAGATTCCCAAGTACTCGTAGCCCAAGGACCTGCAATGTTCGGCCATTTGCCGCAGGCTGTGCTTTCCATCGCTGTAGGTGGAGTGGTTGTGTAGACTACCTCTGAAGTCTGAGGCTTCTAGCAATACCGGTATACTTGCTTTTTTTGCCAACTCCACTTCCCCATAGCCTTCTCGCATTTCTCTGGGGATAAATTGGAGTTGGTTTAGGGTAAAAAACTCTTCTTCCGATAGGAAGTTATTTTTTCGAATCTTCTCCGCCATGCTTTCCTGCTCGTCAACCAAGCAATTCAGGTGGGATTTGGAGGCGATCAGCAACATTTCTTTAGATACTGCTGCATCAGGAGAAGAAAAATGCAGGATAATTTTTAGCTCTGGATCAAGAAGTTTTCCTCTCCAGGTAAAGGGTCCAGATTGGCTGAGTTCCCATTCCACATTTGAAAGCCCTTTGAGTGAATTCTTGACCTGAATCAAAGATGCTGAAACGATCAAAAATTCAGCTTCTGAAATAATTTCCATCTTTCTGACAAAATCCCCAACTGGTCTTACAGAAGCTTTTGGGAGTAGCTGCTGTAGTTTGGAGCTAAGGTCCTGGATGGGTACTTCAATATCTGCGAATAGCCACTTGCCTGCATTGGAGGCTCTAAATAGCAAGTTTTGTAAAATACTTTCTTGGGTTTTTTCTCCAAAGCCTTTGAGTTGAGCGATTTTTCCGCTCTGGCAGGCCTCCATCAGTTCGTGGGTAGAGGTGATGCCCAAGTCCTCCCAAAGAGATTTTACTTTTTTAGGCCCCAGACCTTTGATTTGGAGCATTTCCAAAATACCGCTAGGGGTCTTTTCTAGGAGTACTTCTAGCGCTGAAAAACTACCCGATTGCCTTATGGAAAGAATAGCTTCTGCCACACTTTTACCCAATCCAGGGACCTGTGTAATTTCTTCCTGTCCTAGGTCCATGAGATCCATTTCTCCACGCTCCAAGGTATTGAGCGCACTTTGGTAACTTCTGATTTTAAATGGGTTTTCATCGTGAAGTTCCATGAGCTGTATGCTCAGCTTCAATTGACGAAGAATGGTCTTGTGATCCAAGATTTTGAACGTTTAATGAAATGGATACGTATTTGTCGGTAAAAAGAGTTTCAAATTACACAGGGAAGGGCTAACTTCCACTACTGCTAGTGGGGTTTTTCTTGCAGGCTTAGTTTGAATACCTTGTCAATACCCCATTGTAGAGGGGTAAAATGTTTTCAACAAGATGAATTATTGGCTAGTAAAAACTGAACCGAGTACCTATTCCTGGGATGATTTGAGGAAAAGAGGCACAGATAGTTGGGATGGAATTCGGAACTTTCAGGCGCGAAACTATTTAAAGCAAATGAAAGTAGGAGATGGAGTGCTGGTCTACCACTCCGGAAAGGATAAATCTATACAGGGTCTAGCACAGGTGCTGGAGGAAGCCTTTGATGATCCTCAAGATGCAGCTTGGGTGGCCGTGAGATTGAAAGCCATACGCCCTTTGGCTAGACCGGTACCTTTGTCTGCCATCCAAGCTCATCCCAAACTTTCACAAATTTCTTTACTCAAGCAGTCTCGATTATCCGTGCATGCCTTGAGCCAAGAAGAGGGTGAATTACTTTTAGGGATGGGATCATGAGACAGGTTATCTTTATTTTACTCAGCTATTTTTTGGTCCTATCTGCGGCAGCACAGGTGGTGTTTGTGGAGCGGCACGAGCTTCCTGCTCAAAGCTATGACCCCAACTTTGAACTGATGAAAATTCCTTCGGGTCTGGTGGCATTCAGGACCTATCAGGAGCGGAGTTTTAGTACGGATAGGGTATTTCAGTATTTTCTAAGTGGACAAAATCTACAAGCTTCAGGGCTAAATGAAGTTAGCATGAAGCCTGGATTTGATATGATGGGCTATGATACGGATGAAGACCAATTGTATGTCTTGTTTACAAAAGGCACAAACCCTTCTTCCGAAAAATACGTACTCCACCTGGACCTAAGTACCCAAGTGGGGGTGGAGTATCCTGCGAGCAATTTATTGCCTATGGATTTGGTTGAATTTTTGGTTTTAGATAAGCAGGCTATTTTTTTAGGGATATCAGATACCCGTCCGGTACTTCAGATTTTATCCTTTGTCGACAACAGTGTGCATACCGTTCAGGGTATTTATGGCAACGAAACGCAAGTGATTCAATTGGTTAAAATTCCCGAATTGGAAGCATTTGACGTGGTCGTACAGCGGAAATTACCCCTCAAAGTAAAAGAAACTGCAGTCCTTACTTTTGACTTGCAAGGAAATCTGCTTCGGGAATTGAAACTCGGAGGCTTGGGAGAAGATGGCCAGGAATTTTTGGATGGATTGTTATTGCCAGCTACTTCTTCCCCTCAAGCCATGGTAGGCGCTTTTGGAAAAGCCTCGAGGAATTCATACGAAGGCATGTACCTGCTGGAAATCAATGAATTTGGAGAGGTCGATCCCTTTTTCTATACCCTAGAAGATTTTCCTAATTTCTACAACTACCTGCCTGAAAAGAGGAAAGAAAAGCAAAATAGGTACGTGGCCTCCCAATTGGAAAAAGGAAAAAAAGCAACTGTACGAAATACCTATGCCGTTCGAGCGGTGTATGAAAAAGAAGATAGCTATGTCATGTATTTTGATCAGCTGTCAGAAACCAGTTCAAGGGGGCAGGGAAGGGTGGCTCCTCCCTCCACGGGCATACCGTACCGATTTGATCGATTCAACCGCCTAGGATATGTTCCTTATTTTATGGATCCTCTATTTTGGCCCAATGCTTCTGGTCAAGCCTACTCGATCGTAACGGAATATACCTACAGGTCGGCGCATTTTATTGAAGTAGCCAAAACGGGTCAGGTGCTATGGGACAATGCCTCTAGCTACGAGGATTTCCGGACCACCTATCCCGAGCCCTTTGGAGAGTTTGCAGTACAAGGGGAAGAGGTCATTCACTTGTACTTGCTCAACGACCAACTCAAATTGAATTTATTTAAAGCGGGTGAAAAGATTTTAGAAAATCAGACTTTTCCTTTAGAACTCCCAGAGGGTCAAGGCAGCATACAATATACTGATCTGGAATCCCTTCGCTTGGGACATTGGTATGGCCCTTATTTCTTACTTTCTGGACTTCAGAAAGTAAGGTTTACCAACGAAAAGCAACAAGAAGAAATCAAAGAGGTGTTTTTTATGAGTAAAATTTTGGTCGACGGCAACTTGATTCCTCCCAAAGAGGATCAAGACTAGTTTATTTTCTATATTTACCGCAAATTTGTCCCATGCAAAAACGGCTTGTCCTCGATCATCAACAGATTGACATCATTTTGAGGCGGTTCTGCTACCAACTGATCGAAACGCATGACGATTTCGAAAACACGGTTTTTTTGGGATTACAGCCAAGAGGCACGCTATTATTGGACAAAATTGTAGCCTTACTAGAGCAAATCTCTGGTAAAAAAGTCCCTTCTGGATACTTGGATGCCACCTTTCATCGAGACGATTTCCGAAGAAGGGATTTTCCACTCAAAGCAAACGAAACCAAAATAGACTTTCTAGTAGAAGGAAAGAAAGTTGTCTTGATAGACGATGTACTTTATAAGGGCAGATCGGTCAGGGCGGCCATGGATGCCATGATTGCTTTTGGAAGACCTTTGAAAGTTGAATTGATGGTACTGGTGGACCGAAGACTCACCCGAGATTATCCCATCATGCCCGATTATTGCGGCGTCAAGGTCAATACCTTGGATAGCCAGTATGTGGTGGTGGAGTGGAAGGAGCAAGGCAATCCTTCCGATGCCATTTGGATTACAGAGAAAGGAAAAAGTTAACTATGTCTCAACTCAGCACTAGGCACCTTTTAGGCATCAAAGAACTCAGCGAAGAGGATATTCGACTCGTGTTGGACACTGCCGCTAATTTCAAGGAAGTTATCAATCGACCCATCAAAAAAGTCCCTTCTCTACGAGATATCACCATTGCCAATATTTTCTTTGAAAATTCCACACGCACCCGCCTTTCCTTTGAGTTGGCAGAAAAAAGGTTGAGTGCCGATGTGGTCAATTTTTCCTCTTCTACCAGTTCGGTGAAGAAAGGAGAGACCTTGGTGGACACCGTAAATAATATCTTAGCCATGAAAGTGGACATGGTCGTCATGAGGCATTCCAGTCCAGGTGCTCCTCATTTTCTTTCTCAAAATGTACCTGCCAACGTCGTCAATGCAGGAGACGGTACACACGAGCATCCCACGCAAGCCCTTTTGGATGCCTTCTCCATGCAAGAGAAATTGGGAGATTTGACAGGTAAAAAAATAGCCATCATCGGAGATATTCTCCATTCAAGAGTTGCACTCTCCAATATTTTTTGTCTCCAAAAGTTAGGAGCAGAGGTCAGAGTTTGCGGCCCCACTACCTTGCTACCCAAGTACATAGAAAGTTTGGGAGTAAAGGTGGAATTAGACCTTCACAAGATTTTGAACTGGTGCGATGTGGCCAACGTCCTTCGTATCCAATTGGAACGTCAGCAAATCAAGTACTTCCCAAGTCTAAGGGAGTATTCCTTGTACTACGGGATTACCAAAAAGATGCTGGATCAATTGGATAAAAAGATTGTGGTGATGCATCCGGGTCCCATCAATCGGGGAGTGGAATTAAGCTCCGATGCGGCCGATTCTAGCCATTCCATTATCTTAGACCAAGTAGAGAATGGTGTCGCCGTACGCATGGCTGTGCTCTACCTCCTAGCGGGGGCAAAAGGATAACTTTAGAAAACCCAAATCTCTGCTTGATCAAGATCAAATCTTTATAATCCAGCAATTTAAAGGCGATTGATGATACGTCAAGGTCATCTGTCTAAATCAATGAAAAGCACATACCTCAAATTTAGTCGATGACTTATATGTTGACCGTAACAGACCTAAGCAAGAAATATGGAAAGCAGGATGCTGTTAGCCATATAAGTTTTCAACTCCAAGGAGGAGAAGTGGTGGGCTTATTGGGTCCCAACGGTGCAGGAAAAAGCACCACCATGAAGTGTATTGTGGGCCTTCTTCGAAAAACATCTGGAGAAATTACCATTGGTGGCTACGATCATTTAAGTGTAGAAGCGAAGCGAGTCTTTAGCTACATACCAGAAACACCCTACGTCTATGACCTATTGACCATTTGGGAACACATGCAATTTATAGCTCAAGCGTATGGGGTGCGAGATTGGAAGGGAAGAGCACTTGAACTTTTGGAACTTTATGAGTTGGACGACAAACAAAAAAAATTAGGAAGGGATTTATCCAAAGGCATGAGACAAAAGGTCTCTATCTGCTGTGGATTGCTTCCTAATCCACAATTATTGTTTTTCGATGAACCCATGATAGGCTTGGATCCAAAGGCCATCAAGAATACTAAAAATCTCTTCAAGACCCTAAAGGAAGAAGGAAAAACCATCCTGGTTTCCACCCATTTGATCGAAGGGATTGAATCTATCGCAGATCGAATCATGATCATGAAGGAGGGGCAAATCATAGGAAACGATACGGTAGAAAATCTTAAAAAACAGGCTGCTGCCGGTATTGGATTGAGTCTAGAGGATTTATTTTTAGAAATGACCAAGGATGCATGAGGTTTATTTGCTTCTAAAAAAAGACTTGCGAATCTTGGGCAATAACCTTTTGCTCATCTTGCGCAATCCACTTCGCCTGATTCCCTATGGATTGGCACTGGCCTATTTTTTATTTATGTATTCCAGAGGAATTTCAGGAAGTGAGGGGGCTAGCGCTGAGGTAGACTTGGATGCTGTGGGAGAAGTGGATGTAGCCGTGCAAAATATCATTGGTGTCCTTACGGTCCTTGCCTTGGCCTATTTTCTGTTTCAATTGTATCGAGCCAGCCAGAAAAACATCACCTTCTTTAAGATGGCAGATGTGAATTTGTTATTTCCAGCTCCTGTGAAGCCAGCCAACATTCTGTTGTATTACATGGGAAGGTCCTTTCTACCTGCACTTGGAGGCTCCTTATTTTTTTTAGTTTACAGTGGGGGACAATTGGCAAGGGATTTTGACTTAGACTTTTTGGGGGCAGTTTTTTTAGTAATGGGTTTTACCTTTTATTTCTTTTTGATATTTCCGTTGAGGTTTCTGATTTATACCTTAAATACCCGTTTTCAAATCATTGAAGGATTGCGCCTAGTAATTTTCCTCGTGGGCTTGGGGATGGCCTTAGTGGTAATTATTCCTGGCTTGATGGCTGAAAAATTTTGGGAAGGCATGTTTGCCTGGGTAGCTTCTCCTTGGTTTGATCTAGTCCCAATAGTAGGCTGGAGCAAAGGCATGATGTCTTATTTTTTTACAGGCAACTGGATTTTATCTACCTGCTTTTTGATGCTTTATGTCCTCACCTATTTTACTATTGTCAAGTTGGTCATTCGGTTCTCGGGATATTACTACGAGGATGTCCTAGATGCTACCCAATCCAATGAAGATCGATTGGAAAAGGCTAAAGGGAAAAAAGAAGTAACGGAAGACACGTACAGTTTAAATACCAAGAAGCAACTTGCCTTGCCAGAGTTTGGTCTGGGGGCTAAGGCGATTTATTGGAGAAATTATGTGCAAAGCAGCAGGCAAGATTTTCATCCTTTATTTGGGGTATATTCCATGGGGATGGCCGTTTTGGGGATTGTTTTTGCTGGACTCTCTCATTTTGAATGGTTTGCCCACCAGATATTTTACATCTACCTGATTTTTCTCCTCTTTTTTTATTTCATGGCAGGTTTTGGAAGGGCTAACATTGGAGATCTCAAAAAGCCCTGGTTTATTCTGATTCCAGCCTCTTGGTCATCTAAATTTTGGAATATGATCAAATTGGATCTTTTGCAGACCTTACTCTTTTCTTTGGTATTGATTGTGCCTTCGGTATTTCTGGCGCAATTCCACTGGGGCTTGATTTTATTTTTCCCCTTAGGGATGATATTTTCTTATTTGATTGGCCTGGGGCTTAATCTCATTCCTCAGATAGGATTGGACGAAGGATGGGATAGAATATTAATCAAACCCCTCATGATAGGAGGTATTTCGATTTTTGGGCTGTTGCCTTCTCTATTTTTTGCAGTATTATTTTTTGCAATCACCAAGCAATTTGTCTACGGATTGGCCGTAGGGGTATTAGGACTAGGTGCCGTTGCTGGCCTTCTTTTGCATGTCAGTCTTGATATTTTGAAGAGGTTGGAGTTTAAAGAAATGTAAGTCTGTCTTGAAAGTCTTCGGAAATTTCAGGTCACACCCGGGAAGTCGAAGATTTTTTTATCTTCTACAGGATAGCTTTTTCCATTGGCCCAAGAAATTCCCTTAATTTTGAAAAGTCATTTATAAACCCAATATGATTTACAACTCCATCATCGATACCATAGGCAATACCCCCATGGTTCGTCTCAATAAACTTTCCAAAGGCATCAAAGGCGAAGTTTTAGTGAAAGTTGAATACTTTAATCCAGGCAATTCCATGAAAGATCGCATGGCAATCAAGATGGTGGAGGACGCTGAAAAAGCTGGTATTTTAAAGCCTGGAGGAACCATCATTGAAGGTACCTCAGGAAATACTGGAATGGGATTGGCTTTGGCTGCAGTAGCGAAAGGCTATCGTTGCATCTTCACCATGGCAGATAAGCAGTCCAAGGAAAAGATTGATATCCTTCGTGCGGTAGGTGCCGAAGTAGTGGTATGTCCTACCCATGTAAGTCCTGAAGATCCACGTTCTTATTACTCGGTGGCGAGGAAACTCAATAAAGAAATACCCAATTCTTTTTACCCCAATCAATACGACAACCTTTCCAATGCACAGGCGCATTACGAAACCACCGGGCCTGAGATTTGGAAAGATACCGAAGGCAGGATTACGCATTATGCGGCGGGGGTAGGTACGGGAGGATCCATGTGTGGTACTGCCAAGTACCTCAAGGAGCAAAATCCGAAAATCAAGACCATTGGATTGGATACCTATGGATCAGTCTTCAAGAAATACAAAGAGACAGGCATATTTGATGAGAAGGAAATCTACCCTTACCTCACCGAAGGAATAGGAGAGGATATTTTGCCCAAAAATGTAGATTTTGATTTGATCGATGAGTTTATCAAAGTGACCGACAAAGACGCTGCCGTGATGACTCGAAGGCTGGCAAGGGAGGAAGGTCTTTTTGTTGGCTGGTCTTGTGGATCTGCGGTTCATGGGGCTTTGGAGTATGCTAAGGAACATTTGAACGAGGGAGATGTCATGGTTATTATTTTACCTGACCATGGGACCCGCTACCTGGGGAAAGTCTACAACGACGAGTGGATGAGAAATCATGGGTTTTTGGAAGACAAGACTTTTGCCACAGCGAGAGATATTATCGCTCAGCGCAACGGCAGCTACCAGTTGCTGTCTGTGAAAAAAACAGACTCGGTGAAGGAAGCCATAGGCTTGATGAATGGAAAGAGCATTTCCCAAATTCCGGTGTTGGACGGGGAAGAAGTAGTAGGAAGCCTGACTGACAATAAACTTTTATCTAAGATCATTGAAAATCCCCAACTCAAGGATGCACAAGTAGATGAGGTGATGGAGGCTTCCATGAAGTTTGTTGCACTGGATTCCAGTTTGGATGTACTTTCTTCCATGGTAGAAAAAGAAAAGGCGGTATTGGTTAGGGACACCTTGGATAATATCCATATCATTACCAAGCACGATATTCTAGAGGCATTTACGAAGTAAACATGAGTCCCGAACGTATTCATCGCCTGCTTACTGTTCCCGTGGAGGTAAATATAAAAGCCTCTTTTGCTAGAGCATGGCAAATGTATACCTCTGAAGTTTTTTTGTTTACCTTATTTATGTTGCTGATCCTTTCCATCCAAGGATTGGTAGTGATTTACGCAGAAAAATACATGATTGTGTATAGCGTGGCCTTAGCCCCTCCCTTGTATGCAGGATTTTATTTAGTGGCCAACAAAATAAGTAGGCAAGTGGAGGTTAGGTACATGGATTTTTTTGGAGGCTTTCGATTTTGGATGCCCTTGGTTTTTATTTCCTTACTGACCCAAGTGTTGATTGCCATTGGGTTAATTGCCTTGATTGTACCTGGGATTTATTTAGGTGTGGCTTACATGTTTGCCACCCTGATGGGACTTTTTGGGGGGCTTGATCCCTGGTCAGCCATGGAATGGAGTAGGAAGCTGATCACTCGAAATTGGTGGAAATTCTTCGCCTTACTTTTGATTTTATTAGGGATGAATCTTTTAGGCATCCTTTTTTTGGGAATTGGAATTTTACTCACTTTCCCTTTGACCTTCTTGGTCTTGTATGTCATCTTTGAAGACCTGACTCGAACGGTCTTCGCAGAAGAAGGTTCTTCGGCTACTCATGAGCCAGCAGCATAGCTTCTAGTCTATTTCTGCATTTTTCGCTAAACTCTTCTACGGCAGTTGCGCTAGGAGCAGGAGGAAGCATGGGCTTGGAAAAGTATACCTTGATTTTTCCGGGACGCAGAAGCAATGATCCCCGTCTCATGCAGTGATCTGCTCCTAGGACGGCAATTTCTATGATGGGGGTTTGGGTCTCTATGGAAAGGAGGAATGCCCCTTTGTGAAAAGGCAATAGGGTTTCAGGGGTATTGTTGCGGGTACCTTCAGGGGATACGACAACAGAAACACCTTTTCGAAGAATAAGAATTAGCTTTTCTAAGCTTGCTTTTCGAGATTCAGGGTCACTGCGGTCAACCCAAACGGCCAATTTGCTGACTACCAATCCAAAAATTGGAATTTTGGTAAGTTCCTTTTTGCCAATGGCACGAATTCTTTGTGGAATGACCATGGCAATAAGTGGGGCATCGATAAAAGACCTATGATTGAAAATATAGATGTAGGGGGTAGAACGTTCTACGACTTCTTGTCCATGAACCTCAAAACGAATACCTGATAAAAAAGCCCATCCGCCTGCCCATAATCGAATAAAAAAGAAGGAAATGCGATCTCCTTTGGGATGTAGGATCAGGGGAATGAGGATGAAAAGCCCAAAAATCATCATTAGCGTAGCAAAGATGAGGGCAGAATAAGCTGTATATATCCACTGAAATACCTTGATCATTTCGTTTTAGGTCTTACCTTTGATCCTATAATTATCCATTCACTCTTTGCTTGCAGGCCCCAAACGTTTTGGGGCTTTTTTTTGGATTTCAAACAGCTAAAATACGATAGCTTAATCAGGAGAGGAAGGATCCTAAGTTAAATTTCTATCAAAGGAAGAGGAAATTAAAGAAAATATCTACCTTTGCAGTCCCTTCGAGTGAATGGGGGTGTTTTGAAAAATTCATGGCATCAATTTCCAACCTAAACTCAACTTTCTGATGACTCTAAGGAAGTTGGATATCAGAGTCAAATTAAGGTATGTCTAGTACAAAAGAATTTAACTGGGAAAACTTCGGTACCAAAGGGTTCGGAGAAGGCTATTCCAAAGAGCAACGCGCTCAAATGGAAGCGATGTATGCAGGTACATTAAGTGAAATTACAGAAAAGGAAGTCATCAAAGGAGTAGTTGTTGGTGTCAATGACAAAGACGTAATCATCAATATTGGATTTAAGTCTGATGGATTAGTTCCTCTTTCTGAATTTAGAGATGTGGCCAGTATCAAGCCCGGCGACGAAGTGGAGGTATTTATTGAAGAACAAGAAAATGCCTTGGGTCAACTGATCCTTTCTCGCAAAAAAGCCAAGATTGTAAAAGCATGGCAAGATATTGAAGGTGCATTGGAAAAAGACAGCATCATTGAAGGTCTTGTGAAGAGAAGAACCAAGGGAGGTCTGATTGTAGATATCTACGGAGTAGAGGCATTCTTACCAGGTTCTCAAATTGACGTGAAGCCTATTCGTGATTTCGATATCTATGTAGGCAAGAAAATGGAAGTTAAGGTGGTTAAGATCAACCACACCAACGATAACGTAGTTGTTTCTCATAAGGTATTGATCGAAAAAGACCTAGAGAAGCAAAAAGCAGAAATCTTGAATAACCTTGAAAAAGGTCAAGTGCTTGAAGGAGTGATCAAAAACATGACCAATTTCGGTGTGTTTATCGACTTGGGAGGTGTAGACGGTCTTCTTCACATCACAGACATTTCTTGGGGTCGTATCAACCATCCCGAGGAGGTATTGCATCTTGATCAAAAGGTACAAGTGGTGGTACTCGATTTTGATGACGACAAGAAGAGAATTTCTTTGGGCATGAAGCAATTGAGCTCTCATCCATGGGATTCCTTGGCATCGAGCCTAGAAGTAGGTTCTAGAGTAAAAGGAAAGATTGTGAATGTGGCTGATTACGGAGCTTTCCTAGAATTGGCTCCAGGAGTAGAAGGATTAATTCACGTGTCTGAAATGAGTTGGTCTCAGCATTTGAGAAACCCAGCTGATTTTGTCAAGGTAGGATCAGAGATAGAAGCCGTAGTGCTCACGCTAGACAAAGAGGAGCGCAAGATGTCTTTGGGCATCAAGCAACTTACTGAAGATCCATGGACCAAAGGAGACATGGCTACCAAATATGCAGCAGGAACTAAGCACAAGGGAGTGGTACGTAACTTGACCAACTTTGGCCTTTTCTTAGAATTGGAAGAGGGTATCGATGGTTTGGTACACGTGTCTGATCTATCTTGGACTAAAAAAATCAAGCATCCTTCTGAATTTGTAAAGGTAGGGGATGAACTTGATGTCGCTGTGTTGGAGCTTGACGTGGAGAATAGAAAATTGGCTTTGGGCCATAAGCAATTGGAAGAAAATCCTTGGGATACTTTCGAGACCTTGTTCCCTGTAGGATCTGTGCATAAGTGTACCATCAATTCTAAGAACGATAAAGGCGCTGTCCTCGAACTTCCCTATGGTCTAGAAGGCTTTGCTACGGTGAAAAACCTAGAAAAGCAAGATGGCACTCAAGTGGAAGTAGGGGAAACGCTAGACTTTAAAGTTTCTGAGTTTTCCAAAGACGACAAGAGAATCGTTCTTTCCCATACAGCGACTTTCAAAGAAGAGGCAAAGGCACCTAAAAAAGCTGCAGCAGCTTCTAAAAAGAAAGAAGAAGTAAGTGCGGAACTTCCCAATGCTGCAGAGAAATCTACCCTAGGAGATATCGATGCTTTAGCAGAATTGAAAGAGAAAATGGAAGGTAAGAAGTAATTTTTACTTGACTTAAAGATAAAAACGCCAGCTTAGCTGGCGTTTTTTTTTTGCCTAGGAATTGGAATAGGATAAATAGAAAAAATAGATTTTTAGGATATAGGGAATAAAAAAAGCACTTCAGTAGAAGTGCTTTTAACTGGAGGTCGCGAGCGGATTCGAACCGCTGTACGAGGTTTTGCAGACCTCTGCCTAGCCACTCGGCCACGCGACCCTAACGGGAATGCGAATTTAGGGATAATCTTTTCTTCTACAAATTGCTTCTAAGAGTTTTAGGTGGAGGGGTTTAAAACGGACTTGTTTTTACAGTAGGATCGAGTTGCAAATGAGGAGCCTTGGAGCTCAATTAACCTGTATGACAGAGAGGATTGGAGGGAAGAAGTTGAGAAAAAAAACAGTCCTTGAAGTGTAACGGTAGTGCGTGCTTAAAAAAATTACTATTTATAATAATTCTAAATAATATTTTTACCTAAAAAACTACTGTAATCTATTGAAAAACAGCTTACTAATTGTTTAAAAATATAATTCTCAATCAATAGTAGAATACCTGTTTCAAGTTTGAAAAATTAACCTCTGATACTACCTTTGCAGGGGTAAAAGAGTACCGTTACATCCATAATTAGCTATACTATGTTTTCCAAACGCTCGTTAGTAGGAATTTCGCTGAATTTCTCGACACTGGCAGTGCTGTTTTTCATGTTGCTGGGATCCTCCGTCTATGCGGCTGATCCTGCAGTGGCTAGCAGTGATGAGGCAATTGCTGCAGGTAAGACTGTATTTAATGCCAATTGCAAGCAATGTCACAAGCTTGATCAGAAAAACGTTGGTCCTGCCCTTAGAGGAATTACCGATAGACAATCTATTGCCTGGGCAACAAAATTTATCCGAAACTCACAGGCTGTCATTGCTTCTGGAGATGCGTATGCTACGGCATTGTACAAGGAGTACAACAATACCGTCATGCCCTCCCATGAATTTTTGAGTGATGGAGATTTAAATAATTTATTATCCTATATCGAGCACGGTGACAAGGTGGACCCTGCAGCTGCGGCTGCTGGAGCTCCTGCGGGTGATCAAGCTGCTCCTGGTGCAGGAGGGGGTATTCCCAACGAGTACTTAGCTATCATTTTAGGTGTTTTGGTATTTGTATTGGTACTCATTTTAATCGTACTCGGATTGATTATTCGGGTATTGACCAATTACATTCAAAAACAAGATTTGCCTGAAGAAGACAAGGAATTTGTTTCTCAAAAAACTAATTTTTCAAAAATTCTAAAAAGCGATGCGGTTATTATTATAGTTACTGCACTCGTTGTTGCTTTTGTAGCCAAATCTGCGATTGACGGACTCTATGGCGTTGGCGTTCAGCAGGGCTATGCGCCAGCACAACCTATTGCCTTCTCTCATGCCTTGCATGCAGGACAATACGAAATCGCATGTCAATACTGCCATACTGGTGTTGAAATCGGGAAATCTGCTAATATTCCTTCTGCCAACATTTGTATGAATTGCCACACCCACATTCAAAATGTGGGGGGAAAAGAAGGTGTTTCTCCAGAGATCCAAAAGATTTACAATGCAGTAGACAACAACCAGCCTATTGAGTGGGTGAGAGTTCACAATCTACCTGACCTGGCTTATTTCAACCATGCACAGCACGTAGCCGTGGGAGGAATAGAATGTCAAACTTGCCATGGTCCTATTCAAGAAATGGAAGTGGTGGCACAGCACAGCACCTTGACCATGGGTTGGTGTATTGATTGCCACAGGCAAACGGAAATTGCCACAGAAGGCAATGCCTATTACGACAAATTGGTGCAGTTACATGCTTCCTCGAAAGATGCGCTTAAAGTAAAAGACATTGGAGGATTAGAATGCGCCAAGTGCCATTATTAATTCCGTAACCATTTGAAAATTCATTCCTAGAAATAAAAATGAAGGAAACTAAAAAAACCTACTGGAAAGGGCTCGAGCAACTAAGCAATGATCCAGGCTATGTAAAGCATGCCGACAGTGAGTTTGCCGAATTGCCAAGTGCACTAAATGAAGACGGAAGCACTTCTCGAAGAGACTTTCTCAAGCTGATGGGCTTTAGTTTGGCAGCAGCCTCTTTGGCTGCCTGCGAAGCACCTGTGCGCAAAGCCATTCCTTATGTCAATAAGCCGGTCGATATCAATCCTTCCATTCCAAACTACTACGCCTCTACATTTTCTTCAGGTGGCGATTATGCCGCTGTAGTGGTAAAGACCAGAGAAGGTCGCCCTATCAAAATTGATGGCAACGAACTATCTCCTGTTACCAAGGGAAAGGTCAATGCTTTGGTTGAAGCGTCTGTACTTTCCTTGTACGATAAGCAACGATTGGCAGGTCCAATGATTTCTGGGGCTGCCTCCGATTGGGAAAAAGTTGATGCACAAGTAAAAGCTAGTTTGGCTTCTGCCGGTACAATCAAAATTGTAACCAATACGCTGCTTTCTCCAAGTACAGAGAAGGTATTGCAGGAATTCAGTGCAGCCTTCGGGGGTGCAGAGGTGGTGTCTTATGATGCCATTTCCAACTTTGGAATCCACAAGGCGAGTGAACTTTTCTACGGTCAAGGACTCATCCCTTCATACCATTTTGATAAAGCCAAAACCATCGTTTCTTTCGGAGCAGATTTTCTAGGCACCTGGATTTCCCCCATTGAATTTGCTGGGGCCTATGCTAAGACAAGAAAAATTAGTAAGGAAAAGCCTGAAATGTCAAAGCATTTTCAGTTTGAATCCAATCTTTCCCTTACAGGGGCAAACGCAGATTACCGAACTCCTATAAAAGCTTCTCAATCTGGATTGGCTGTTCTTGCACTTTACAATGCACTTGCTACCAAAGCAGGAGTAGCTACGGTATCCGCTGCAAAAGTAGAGGTTGCTCATTTAGATCAGGCAGCTAATGAACTTTGGAATTCCAAAGGTGCTTCGCTTGTGGTATCAGGTTCCAATGATCCCCATGTACAAGTCGTTATCCATGCGATAAATGAATTGCTTGGCAACAACGGAGCAACCATAGATTTTTCCAATCCCGTTTACTATAGAAAAGGTAACGACGCCCGAATGGATCAATTCATCACCGAATTCAAATCGGGAAGTGTAGGTGGAGTAATTTTCTACAATTGTAACCCAGTCTACGATCATCCTAGGGGTGCAGATATTGCGGCAGGAATTGCCAAAGCCAAACTAAGTATTGCCACCAATGGAACCTTAGATGAAACCTCCTCTTTGGTACAAATTGTGGCGCCAGATCATCATTTCTTAGAATCTTGGAATGATTTTCAGCCTAAAAAAGGACAATATTCCTTGTCTCAACCTACCATTTCACCGTTGTTTAACACCCGTCAGGCTCAAGATTCTTTCTTGACTTGGGCTGGGTCTACAACTTCCTATTTTGACTATCTCCAAACGCAGTGGAACAGTACCTTGTTTACAACCTTGGGAGCTGGGCTTAGTTTTCAAGAATTTTGGGATAGGGCACTATTCAATGGAGTATTGAGTACAGTCACTGAGCCTAGTGTTGTTGCTCCAGTAGGAAATGTGACCGCCGCTGCTGCAGAAGTTTCCAAATCCTATCAGGCATCCAATGCAGGAGCTGAACTAGTGGTCTATGCCAAGGTGGGTATTGGAAACGGAACCTTTGCCAATAATCCTTGGCTTCAAGAGATGCCAGATCCTATCACCAAAGCTACTTGGGACAACTACCTGACCGTTTCGCAGAAGTGGGCCTCTGAGAATGGGGTCACTATGGTAGAAGAAAATACCAAAAAAGCTACCTTAACTGTAAACGGAAAATCTATTCAAGTACCTATTTTGGTGCAGCCTGGACAAGCCTACGGTACCTTTGGACTAGCTCTAGGCTATGGTCGTACCAAGGCAGGAAAGGTAGCCAATGGAATAGGTGTAAATGCTTACGACTTGTTATCCAGCACCAAGGGATTTGTTGCCTACGAGCTTACTTCCAAAGTAGAAGTAGCTGTGACGGAAGAACCCTATAAAATTGCGAGAACACAAACGCACCAGACCTTCATGGCTCGTGAAAATGTGATTCAAGAATCTACTTTGGCCGAGTACAAAAAAGATGCCTCTGCCGGTAGGTATAAACCTGAAATATACAAAGACGGGGAATTTGTAAAGCCTTCCAAAATTTCACTTTGGAATGGACACAAATATAGCCAACACCATTGGGGTTTGGCCATTGATATGAACTCTTGTATTGGTTGTGGTGCTTGTACCGTAGCCTGTCAAGTCGAAAACAATGTGGCTGTGGTTGGCAAGCAAGAAGTGCTCAACCGTAGAGAAATGGCTTGGATTAGAATTGATCGATACTATTCTTCTGATGCGGCAGCCGATGACTTAAGCGGTCTGGAAATAGCAGCAGAAAATCCTGAGGTTACTTTCCAGCCCATGATGTGCCAGCAGTGTAACAACGCTCCTTGTGAGACGGTTTGTCCGGTGGCTGCTACTACGCACTCTTCTGAAGGTCTCAATCAAATGACCTACAATAGGTGTATTGGTACTCGCTATTGTGCCAACAACTGTCCTTATAAAGTGCGTAGGTTCAACTGGTTTAAATACCATGACAACAAAGATTTTGCTGGAGTCAATATCACTCAAAACGACGACTTGGGTAAAATGGTATTGAATCCTGATGTTACGGTAAGGGTGAGAGGAGTCATGGAAAAATGCTCCTTATGCGTGCAGCGTATCCAAGCAGGTAAACTCACTGCCAAGCGTGAAAAACGCACCTTGGTAGATGGAGAAATCAATGTGGCTTGTGCTGTTGCTTGTCCTACCGATGCTTTGGTCTTTGGTGATATGAACGACCCATCAAGTAAGGTGTCCAAGCTATTGAAAATCGAGGAATCAGACGATGCTAGCAAACAAGTAGGTGAAGAAAGAGCCTACCATGTGCTTGAGGAGATCAACGTTAGTCCTAACGTTTGGTACTTCACCAAAATCAGAAATAAAGAGAAAAACGAAGCGTAATCATACTATTTATTCCCTATGCAGGTTACTTCATCCGTTCGCCAGCCCTTAGTTACCGGTGGTAAAACCTACCACGACGTGACACATGACGTGTCACGACAGGTAGAAGGTAAGCCAAGTAAATTGTGGTACATGGCCTTCCTAACTGCTGCCAGTGTATTGGCTCTTGGTTCCATAGCCCTAGTGACTACCCTTTGGGAAGGGATAGGCACCTGGGGTCTCAACAAAACTGTAGGTTGGGCTTGGGACATCACCAACTTTGTGTGGTGGGTAGGTATTGGTCACGCAGGTACCCTGATCTCTGCGGTATTGCTCCTGTTTAGACAAAAGTGGAGAACCTCCATCAACCGTGCAGCAGAGGCGATGACCATCTTTGCGGTAATATGTGCCGCCATGTTTCCTGTGATTCACATGGGTAGACCTTGGGTAGGTGCCTATTGGGCCTTGCCATTGCCCAATACCTATGGATCCTTGTGGGTTAACTTTAACTCCCCTCTATTGTGGGACGTTTTTGCAATTTCGACTTATTTTTCCGTTTCCTTAGTGTTTTGGTACATAGGATTGATTCCTGATTTTGCCACCATTCGGGACCGAGCTACGGGATTACGAAGAAAGATTTACGGTGCACTTTCCTTTGGATGGGATGGCGCTGCCAAAACTTGGATGCGTTACGAATCTGTATCCTTGATATTGGCAGGTCTAGCCACGCCGCTGGTACTTTCTGTGCATACCATTGTATCCTTTGACTTTGCCACTTCGGTGATTCCAGGTTGGCATACCACGATCTTCCCTCCTTACTTTGTTGCCGGTGCAATTTTTTCTGGATTTGCAATGGTACTTACCTTGATGATTATTACCAGAAAAGTGTATAAGTTGGAAGATTACATTACAATAGGTCACATCGAGTTAATGAACATTGTAATCATCATTACGGGATCTATTGTAGGTATAGCCTACATTACTGAATTTTTCATCGCCTGGTATTCTGGAGTGGATGCAGAGCAGTATGCCTTTATCAACAGGGCTACAGGCCCTTACTGGTGGGCATATTGGTCCATGATGACATGCAACGTAATCTCTCCACAACTATTTTGGATCAAGAAAATCAGGACCTCCATTGTTGCCACCTTCCTTTTGTCATTGGTGGTGAACATTGGAATGTGGTTTGAGCGATTTGTTATTATTGTTACTTCACTACACCGAGACTACCTTCCTTCTTCTTGGGCCATGTTTTATCCATCTTGGGCGGATGTGGGAGTGTACCTATTCACCTTCGGTGTCTTTTTTACCTTCTTCTTCCTATTTGCCAAGTTTTTCCCAGTGATTAACATGGCAGAAGTGAAGTCTGTATTGAAATCTACTTCTGAAAAAGCACACAAATAATTATGGAAAGAGATACACATTTTATTTTGGGAGTGTACGACGATGAAGACGTATTGCTTCATGCTGTTGAAAAAGTTAGAGGAAGTGGAGTGAAAATTCACGAGGTATATTCTCCCTATCCTGTGCATGGTTTAGAACATGCTTTGGGGTATAAGCGAAGCAAACTACCTATCGCAGCCTTTCTTTTTGGAATGCTAGGAACAAGCTTGGCGCTCACCATGCAGTTTTACATGATGAAATTTGACTGGCCTATGATCATAGGAGGTAAAAATTACGCAGCCTTTCCAGACTTTGTTCCTGTTTCTTTTGAAATGACAGTACTCCTAGCTGCCTTTGGAATGGTCGGAGTGTTTTTGATTACTTCCAACCTTAAACCTTGGGCTCAACCTAGGATTTTTGACGTTAGAAGCACTGACGATAAGCACATCATGGCAATTGATTTAGCCAACAATACCAGCTTGAAAGAAGATAAGATCAAATCGATTTTAACTTCCTCCGGAGCTACCGAAGTGAATAGAAAAAGTTTTGAATAGAAATTCTGGACATATGAAAATTACTACGTTATTACTTTTCACAGGTTCTGCTCTGGCCCTATCCCTTTTGGGTGGATGCAAGGCAGAAGGTGAAGATCCAGGGCTAGAATATGCTCCTCAAATGTATCACTCCGTGGCTTACGAGCCCTTGACTCAAATCAAAGACGAAACACAAGGGTCTTGGCTTTCTACTAGAGAAGACGGAAAGGGAGAGTTTTTCAATTCCAATGTGAATAATCCGCATGGAATGAACATGAGAGAGCCGGTAGAAAATACGGTTCCTAGAAACAAACAAGGATACCTTCCTCATCGATTAACCCAAGCAGACTTAGCTCTAGCTGCTGCTATTGCTAATCCTGTGGCTGCTTCCGAGCAGGTGTTGAAGGACGGAGAAAAGCTTTATTTACAATACTGTAATGCTTGCCATGGAAAAGGTGGCGAAGGAGATGGAAAAGCAGGCCAGGTGATTGGTGGGGTGGCTAATCTAAAAGGAGGAGCCTATGTAAATCTTCCTGAGGGTCATATCTTCCATGTAATAACCAAAGGAAAGGGTAGAATGGGAGCCCATGGATCTCAAATTCCTGCGGAAAGCAGATGGAAAATTGTTCACTATGTCAAACAAGTTATCCAAGGTCAGGCTGTAGCTGCTGCCGATAGTACAGCTACGGATTCAACTGCGGTAGCACAAGTAAATCCAGCTAATTAATCATGGCTCATCACAGCGAACATCACTACAATTTGGAACAGAGGTTTGATTTCTCTGCCTCCATAAAAAAATCAATCCTAACCGTATTGGGCTTGGGTGCTGTCCTCTTAGGTATTGGCATTGTCTTGTCTATCACCGGAGGACACCATGAAGAAGCAGGAGCGGCTGGTGGTCATGCCTTTCATTGGTACGAAAGGGTATATGCAAATCTTTGGATCAATAATGTGTTTTTCACCGGGATTGCCATCATTGGGGTATTCTTCTTTGCCATCCAATATGCTGCCCAAGCAGGTTGGTCCGCACCACTTGTACGGGTTATGCTCTCCTTTGGAAATTGGTTGCCTTACGCAGCGGTGTTGATGATAGGAACTTTTTTTGTAGTTAATCATGATTTGTTCCACTGGACACACTCGTATTTGTTTGACAAAAATGATCCTCAATACGATCAGATTATAGACGGTAAAGGTGCGTTTTTCTATTGGCCTATGGAAAAAGGCACATTTCCTGCTTTTTATATAGGTAGAATGATCATTTTCTTTGGTTTCTGGGTGTTTTTCTTTACCAAGTTTAAGCAATTTTCTCAGCAAGAAGACTTATTGGGAGGAACCTCTCATTGGTTCAAGATCAGGAGTTGGGCAGCATTTTTCCTAGTTTTCTTTGCTGTATCTTCTTCGGTTTCTGCTTGGGATTGGGTGATGTCTATAGATACCCACTGGTTCTCCACTCTATTTGGTTGGTATGTCTTTGCTTCTTGGTTTGTATCGGGTCTTTCTGCATTGACTCTGCTGGTCTTATTTTTAAAAGGTAGAGGATATCTTGAAATGGTCAATGAAAACCATGTGCATGATTTAGGTAAGTTTGTTTTCGGATTCTCGGTTTTCTGGACGTACTTATTCTTTTCCCAATTCCTTTTGATTTATTATGCCAATATTCCTGAGGAGAGTGTCTACTTTGTAGAGCGCCTCAGTAGCGATGTATATGGCCCATTTATTTTTGTCAATCTAGGATTAAACTTCTTTCTACCTTTCTTAGTTTTAATGACTAGAGACGCTAAAAGACATGGAGTGTTCTTAAAATTAGTGTGTTCTTTGCTCCTTGTGGGTCATTGGATTGATTTCACCTTGATGGTACAACCAGGTACCCTTGGGCACAATGGAGGAATAGGTTTGGTAGAAGTAGGAATGTTCCTAGTCTATGGGTCAGCGGTGGCGTTGGTAGTGCTTGGAGGTCTGGCAAAAAGTAACTTGATAGCCAAAAATCACCCGATGCTTGAAGAAAGTTATCATCATCATATTTAATCATTTATTAGAAAAAAATAGATTATGTACGGATTTCTAATTGGAGTTGGGGTTGTTTTGTTACTTTCCTTGGTCTGGATGGTATTCAGAATTCAAACCTTGGTATCTGTAGTCAAAGGTTCGGATAAGAAGATTGCTACGGGAAGTAATAAGGTAAATGCCCTGTTATTTGTATTGTTTTTGGTGGGCTCAGGCATATTGATGTTCTGGTACTCCATCAAAGAATTTGACAATTACCAGTTGCCTTTGGCTTCTGAGCATGGGGTTATCACGGATCAATTGTTTTGGATAACTACTGCGGTAACGGGAGTAGTATTTCTCATTACTCACGTTTTACTCTTTTTGTTTCCTTACATGTATCAATACAAAGAAGGAAGAAAGGCAAGTTTTTATCCTGAAAATCACAAACTAGAAATCATTTGGACCGCAGTCCCTGGAGTGGTTATGGCCGGTTTGGTGATCTCAGGATGGATGGCATGGTCAGACATCACTGCTCCTGCTCCAGAGAAAGCTCATGTAGTAGAAATTATGGGTTATCAATTTGCTTGGGACGTTCGTTATCCTGGTAAGGATAACGTGTTGGGAGATTACGATTATCGATTAATCAATGCATCTAATTCTCATGGAATTGATTTTTCAGATAAAAATTCTTTAGATGATTTTCCATCTCCAAAAGTGGTAATTCCAAAAGGAGAACCCGTGCTCTTTAAAATTAGAGCTAGAGACGTGCTTCACTCGGTGTATGCTCCACACATGCGTTTGAAAATGGACGCAGTGCCAGGAATGCCTACTCGCTTTTGGTTTGTACCAACCAAAACAACCGAGGAGATGAGAGCAGAACTTAAAGACCCCAATTTTGAATACGAAATCGCTTGTACAGAGATCTGTGGGCGTGGACACTTTTCTATGAAAAAAGTGATTGAAGTGGTGGAGCCAGCAGCTTATCAAAAGTGGTTGGCAGAACAGAAATCTTTTATTCAGCAAAACCCAGCCTTGGCTGAGGGAATAAACCCTGAATCAAAAGAGCTTGCAGGAATTCAATTAGGCGATAGTAATAAATAAAAATAGAAGGTATGGCTACAGCAACAGTTGCACATCACGAGACGGAAGTTCATGATCATCATGACCATGAGCACCACGATAGTTTTATAACAAAGTACATTTTCAGTACTGACCATAAAATGATAGCGAAGCAATTCTTGATTACTGGAATTTTTTGGGCTATCATCGGAGGTCTTCTTTCTACCCTATTCAGGTTGCAGTTGGGATTTCCTGAAATGAATTTGGAATTCCTAAGACCTCTTTTGGGAGGCTGGATTGATGAAGCAGGAAAACTTGATCCCACCTTTTACTTGGCTTTGGTGACCATGCACGGAACCATCATGGTTTTCTTTGTATTGACGGCAGGCTTGAGTGGGACATTTTCTAACTTTCTTATTCCGCTTCAAATTGGAGCGAGAGATATGGCCTCTGGATTTATGAACATGCTTTCTTACTGGTTCTTCTTCCTTTCCAGTGTGATCATGTTTATTTCTTTGTTTATTAAAACTGGTCCTGCTGGTGGGGGTTGGGTGGTATATCCTCCTTTGTCTGCTTTGGAACAAGCCATTCCAGGGTCTGGATTGGGAATGACCTTATGGTTAATTTCTATGACCTTTTTTATTGTTTCTTCCTTGCTTGGAGGCATCAATTACATTACTACAGTAATTAATCTTCGTACCAAAGGAATGTCTTTTTCAAGACTTCCACTTACCATTTGGGCATTCTTCCTTACCGCGGTGATTGGATTGTTATCTTTTCCAGTTTTGTTTGCAGCTGCCCTCTTGCTCGTATTTGATAGAAGCTTTGGTACTTCATTTTATTTAGCAGATATCTATGTAGCTGGAGAAGCGCTTCCCAATACAGGGGGAAGCCCGGTATTGTTCCAGCACTTGTTTTGGTTTTTAGGGCACCCTGAAGTGTATATTGTATTGCTCCCTGCTTTGGGTATCACCTCTGAAGTGATTGCAACCAATTCCCGTAAGCCAATTTTTGGTTACAAGGCCATGGTCATTTCCTTGCTAGGAATTACTGTTCTTTCCTTTATTGTGTGGGCTCACCACATGTTTGTGTCTGGAATGAATCCTTTCCTAGGATCTATCTTTATGTTTTTGACCTTGATCATTGCAGTACCTTCTGCAGTGAAGGTCTTCAACTACCTGACTACCCTTTGGAGAGGCAATTTGATATTCACTCCAGCCATGTTGTTTTCTATTGCCTTGGTTTCCTTCTTTATATCTGGAGGATTAACAGGTATTTTCCTGGGCAACTCGGCCATCGATATTCAGTTGCACGATACCTATTTTGTGGTAGCTCACTTCCACTTGGTGATGGGATCCGCCTCATTCTTTGGTATGATGGCTGGTATCTACCATTGGTTCCCAAAAATGTTTGGGCGTATGATGGATGCTAAGTTGGGATACATACATTTCTGGTTGACTTTCGTGGGAGTGTACTTGGTATTCTTCCCAATGCACTACATTGGAATAGCGGGTTTTCCAAGACGATATTATTCTTGGACCAATTTTGAATTCTCCAACACCTACACCGATTTGAACATGTTTGTTCATCCAGGACATGGCAATTGGCCAGGGGAAATTCCAACGGTATACCGATGGCCTTACGATTATTCCAAGCCCGGTGCAGCGCAGGACTTTATTCCTCAAACTGTTCCTCTTTCTCAGACTCCAGAATCCAATCTTCCTCACGAGCAAGAGCTTGTGAAAGTGGAATTGGAAATCATGAAGGATGAAGCAGAGGTACTGGTAGCCAATGAATCCAAACATTAATAAAAAATTAAACAGCTTCCATCGTTTTTCTGGAATTACGGTGGTAGCTGTTTTTTTTCTCATTCTAGTTGGAGGAATTGTTAGGAGTACAGGCTCTGGAATGGGTTGCCCCGATTGGCCTGCCTGTTTTGGTTCGGTAATCCCTCCCACCTCTGTGGATCAACTTCCTGCCAACTATCAAGAAATATATCTTGAAAAACGCTTGGCTAAAAACGAAAGGTTTGTAGCTATACTTGACAACTTAGGATTTCACGAATCCGCCCATCAACTTGCCACGGATAAATCCATCCAAGTGGAAGAAGAGTTTAATGCTGCCAAGACATGGATCGAGTACATTAATCGATTGATTGGAGTAGTGATTGGGATTTTGATTGTGTTTACCTGTTACAAATCCTTTTCCTTGTGGTCGGTAGACAAATGGATACCCCTAGCATCTTTTCTAGCAGTAGTGGTTGTGGTATTCACAGGCTGGATTGGTTCCATTGTAGTTTCTACCAATCTACTTCCTGGTATCATTACCTTCCACATGCTTCTTGCTTTGCTTTTGGTTTGCATAATTCTTTTTGGTCAATTCCGGGCAGAAAGAATTCTAGCTCCAACTAAACAAAGGAGAAGTATTCCAAAAAAAGTATTTTGGGGCCTTTTGCTAGGCATGCTTGCGATGTTGGTTCAAGTAATGTTAGGAACTCAGGTTCGTGAAGCTATTGATAGCGTTGCCTTTTCCTTGGGTAATTTTCTCCGAGAAGAATGGGTGGAGCGTACGGGTTTAGTATTCTTAATCCATCGTTCCTTTTCTCTCTTCTTATTGCTCATTCATGGATTGTACTTCCGATGGGCTTTTCAATACATTCCAAGAGGATCTTCACTTCACTTTTGGAATTTTGTTTTGGGAATTCTTGTTCTTGTTGAAATAGCCACAGGAATGGGTATGGCATATTTTGGTATACCCGCTTATCTTCAGCCTATACACTTGTTGGTAGGCTCTGTCATATTAGGAATCCAATTCTTTTTGATTGTAAGAATCAAAGAGCAAACGGAACGAAAAGAAATTATTACGCATTCATGAAGACTGTTAATTTAACGTCTGCTTCTGCTATACTTCCAAGGATAAAAGCTTATTCCGAGCTTTTGAAATTTCGTCTTTCTGCTTTAGTTACATTCTCTGCCGCCTTTGGTTTTATTTTAGGGGATAGTGGAGTGAGTTTTGGCTGGCCTAATTTTGTAGGATTGATTTTAGGAGGTTTTTTAATCTCTGGCGCCTCTGGAGCTGCCAATCAAATAATGGAGAGGGATCTGGATGCCCTGATGAAGAGAACGCAGCTAAGGCCACTTCCACTTCAAGTTATTTCCTTGCAAGAAGCCTATTGGTTTACCCTTAGCATTGCTGGGGCAGGCCTGGCTTTGCTTTGGATATTTACCAATCCACTGACTACTTTTCTGGCGGTATTGAGTATGGTTTTGTATGTATTTGCGTACACACCACTAAAAAAAGTAGGGCCTATAGCCGTATTTGTAGGAGCTATTCCTGGTGCCATGCCCCCTTTATTGGGGTGGACTGCTGCTACGGGAGCAATTACCTACGAGGCCATGATTATTTTTGGAATCCAATTCATTTGGCAATTTCCTCACTTCTGGGCCATTGCTTGGGTAAGTGACGAAGACTACAAACGTGCTGGATTTAAACTCCTTCCTAGTGGGGGAGGGCAGGATTTGAATACTGCGATTCAAATCATGATTTATACGCTATTTCTATTGCCATTAGGTCTTTTACCAAGCTACTTTGGTTTGGTGGGATTGAATTCGGGTATAGTAGCCACGGTTTGTGGGGTGTTGTTTTTGGCTCAAACCTTTTCATTGATGCGGGACTGTTCTCGTAAATCAGCCTTGAAAATTATGTTTGGGTCTTTTATTTATTTGCCTGTAGTTCAGATTGCCTACTTATTGGACAAGCTTCCTTAAACCATGGAAAAAGAATTAAAGTATATCGATATCGTAGATCAACCCATCAGTATGCATCCAAAGAAATTTGCTCTTTGGCTGTTTTTGGTGACGGTGGTGATGATTTTTGCAGCCTTGACCAGTGCGTATATCGTGAGGCAGGCGGAAGGAAATTGGTTGGAATATGAGCTTCCTGAAATCTTCTGGCTTACTTCGGCCTTGGTGATTATCAGTTCTCTAGCCATGCAATGGGCATATTATTCAGCTAAAAAGGACAACTTCTTAAGTCTGAGAATTGGGATTGTCTTTGCGCTCCTCTTTGGTATGGCCTTCTTAGTCGGGCAATGGTACAGCTGGGTGGCATTGGTAGATCGGCAAGTTTTCTTTGTAGGAAATCCTGCAGGTTCCTTCTTGTATGTTTTTACAGGATTGCACGCAGTTCACCTGATTAGCGGTGTGATATTTCTGATTATTGTGCTAATTTCGACTTTCAGAATGGAAGTGCATGCGAAGGCCTTAGATACCTTGGAAATGGCTACTACCTATTGGCATTTTCTAGGTGGCTTATGGCTGTATTTATTTCTGTTTTTACAAATGAATCATTAAAATTAACCCAGTATACTCAAACACTATGTCTGCGCATTCTACTGCTATAGGAGTAAGCTCAAAAAGAGGCACTTGGGGGGGAGGACACGAACCCCTTAAAGCGAGCTATGGAAAACTCATGATGTGGTTTTTCTTACTCTCCGATATCTTCACCTTCGCTGCCTTCTTGATTACCTATTTGGCCATACGCGTAAGTTATCCAGCCTATGCAGGTCCAGCGGAATCTTTTGTGGGTTCTAATGAATATTGGCCTATCCCAGAATTGGTGTTTGAGGCGGTTCCTTTTCTGCATGGAGTGCATGCCCCATTGATTTTTGTGGGAATTATGACCTTCGTGTTGATTGCAAGTTCAGTGACCATGGTATTGGCCGTAGAAGCTGGGCACCGAAATGACCGTTCAGATGTAGTAAAATGGATGCTTTGGACCCTTTTGGGGGGAATTACCTTCTTGAGCTGTCAAGCTTGGGAGTGGTCACACTTTATCCACGGTACCGAAGCAGGCTCTCTTCTTACTTATGTAAATGACCTAGGTCAGAACGTAAAAGAAACTGTTTTTGGCGCCAATTTACTGGTTAATGAATATGGCCCTCCAGGTTTTGCCCAACTCTTTTTCTTTATTACAGGCTTTCATGGCTTCCATGTTACCATTGGAGTATTTCTTTTGTTCCTTTGCTTTTACCAAGCAGCAGTTGGAGTGTATGACAAGCGTGGCCACTACGAAATGGTAGAAAAAATCGGCCTTTACTGGCACTTTGTAGATTTGGTTTGGGTATTTGTTTTCACCCTGTTCTACCTTATTTAAGTTTAAAACTTGATTACTATGGAAATTCAAGAAAATAAATCAACACTTGAGGTTGCTCCTAGAAATGAGGAGAAGATTAAAAAAATCTGGAAAACAGCCTTTATTCTACTCGCTATAACGGTTGCTGAATTTATCATGGCATTTACCATGGATCGTGGGCTTTTGCTCTACGTGCTTTTCCTTTTGCTCACCATTTGGAAAGCCAAGTACATCATGATGGTTTTTATGCACTTGGGTGACGAGGCCAAGCCCTTGTTTTATGCCATCATTGTGCCGCTTATCTTTCTGGTCTGGCTGGTCATCACCTTGATGAAAGAAGGGACAGATATTTTCATGATGCGCTGGTAAATTATCCCTAAACAAAAAAAAATTAGGTTGAAGCATATCACTTCAACCTAATTTTTTGTTATCCTAATACTATGCGTGGTTTACGAATTTTACAAGGACTGGTACTGGTATGTATCCTGATGGTACCCGTGTTGATCTTCTTATTTTTGAAGGGCTTCGGAAAAAATGAATACGATTTGCCCATCTTTTTTGAAAAGGGGGTGGAAAAGCCTTTTGAAGAATGCCCTGTAGCAGATACCACCCAGCATTACATCCCAGAGTTTGCATTTACCAATCAAGATGGAAAGACGATAGGAAGGGCTGATATGCAAGGCAAGCTTACCATAGTTGATTTTTTCTTCACTTCTTGCCCTAGTATTTGTCCCATCATGTCCAAAGAAATGGAGCGGGTCAATGATCATTTTCGTGATGACCCTCAAGTACAACTGATGTCCATTAGTATAGACCCAGAATACGACACTCCGGAGTTATTGAAAGAATATGCCCAAAAGCACCATGCCATATCTGGCAAATGGCATTTTTTATCTGGCCCTAAATTGGAAACTTACAGGTTGGCCAGGTGTGGTTTTGTGCTTCCTACTTTGGATGGAAACGGAATTGCAGATAATTTTGTACACAGCGATAAATTTATCTTAGTAGATGATTTGGGAAGAATCCGAGGGTATTACAGCGGAACCTCCCGCGAGGAAGTTGACTTATTGATGTTGGAAACAAAAATTTTACTCCATGGAAAAGAAGAATAATCTGCCTGCTGATCAGCAAGAGGCGAAAGTGACAAAGTGGATTATCGGTATTTCTGTTGCTATACCCATTGCAGTAGCGGTATTGTTATTTATGCCAGCAAAGGTTACTTCTCTGGGAGGCTGGGTGTATTTTTTACCCCACCTTAATGCTGTTATCAATACTGCAGCCTCCATTGCTTTGCTGTGTGGATTGGTGTTTATCAAACAAAAAAAATACACCTTGCATGGAGCGACGATGACTATTGCCTTCGTTTTGGGTGCTATTTTCTTGGTTTCCTATGTTATTTACCACGGTGCTGCAGAAAGCACTTCTTTTGGAGGTGAAGGCGGTATACGGTACTTGTATTATTTTTTGTTGATCACCCATATTCTCTTTGCGGCCATAGCTTTATTTCCCATCCTCTTCGCCTACTATTATGGATATACCAACCAGCGGGAAAAGCATAGAAAAGTCGTTAAATTTGCCTATCCAATTTGGCTCTACGTATCTGTGACTGGAGTGATTGTATACCTTATGATCGCACCTTATTATACCCACGGATTTTAAAAAAGGGACTGCACGATGAAATTGAAATTTCTCTTCCTTTTCTTGGTTACCTTTTTGATCCGCATCAGTGCCATGGCCCAGTGCGCCATGTGTCGCGCTTCTGTAGAAAACAATGTGAGCAATGGGGAGACTACCATCGGGGCAGGTCTCAATTTGGGAATTTTATACCTCTTGATGATGCCTTATCTCATCGCTCTGGTCATAGGAGTACTTTGGTATCGGGCCTCTAAAAAGAGGAAAGCCAAAGCCATCCTTAGATAAATGATTTCGGCAAAGTTTGAATCCAAACTTTGCTTTTTTATTTTTAGAATTCATGAAACCTCTTCTGCGAAGTATACTGCTTCTAGGCGGTGTATTTGTTCTTCCAATTCTCTTGATCTTGAATTTTTTTGTTTTTCAAAAAAGTCAAGAAGAGAATTATGTGGAGGTCATTGAATCAAAGATCCATGAGGTAGAAAAACTATTTGAGGAAGATTTTCAAAATATCCAAAAGGAAGTAGGTTCTGCCGATACCTTGAGCGCAGAGCTTTTTACCAACGGGAAATACACCTTTCCTTTTTTTATAATCTCTCCCCAAGGCCAACTCCTTTTTTGGTCAGATTTTAGTTTTACTCTTGAATTTTCTTCTCTCGATCCAAGCAAGGAATACCAAGTTTTGGAAGACCCTAATGGGACTTTTTTAGCTAAAGTAAGTGCCTGGGAGTATGAAGGTGTAGAATATACTCTCGTTCAGGCCTATCGCTTGATTTGGCCTGGAACAATCAAAAACGATTATTTAGCAACAGGCCCTAATCCTGAAGTTTTTGGAAATGATCAATTCACCCTGTATCCAAATCCTGAGGAGGGTAGTTTTCAAATTTCTTCCAGATCGGGTAATTCCCTTTTTGGGATAGATTTTAACTTGGGGTATGTTTCTGTAGGTAAAACCTTAACTACCCCTCTTTTTATCTTCAGTTGCTCAATCTTTTTACTCTATTTCTTGCTCAGCTTTAATTTTTTAAGAAAGAAATGGAAAAAAGGACAGGTATGGCAGGCCATTGGCTATGGATTTTTGATTTTGTGTTTGGTCCGTGTAGGGATGTTGTTGGGCAAATTTCCCCAAGCTTACATTGATCTTCCCTTGTTTGAATCCACTGAATATTCTTCAGGTTGGTTGATTCCTAGCTTGGGTGACCTTTTGTTGCATGTTTTAGGTTTGGCTGGTATTTTCGGTTTGGTAGTTTATCAACTTTCAAGTTCTGCTACTTTTGAAAAATTTTTACGCTGGAAAGAATCAGGTCGCCAAAACTGGGTTTTCTTCTTAGGATTTTTGTCTAGCTCCTTATTTTTTTTCCTCTTGTTGTGGATTTCTAGAGACTTCATGTTGCATGCTCAATGGATGTTGGATAGCTCCAGCATTGCATCCTTTGAATTGTTTAAAGGGATAAATTTCTTCATCCTTTTTCTTTGGGCTTCCATGTATGTGTTTTTATCCCTTTGCTTCATTCAATTGCTGCGGCAGGGGGATGCACCAAAGCAACTCTTCTATAAATTTCTGGTACTGGCATCCATTCCCTTGATCATACTTCTTTTTTTATGGGGGCCTTGGATGGGTATTGCAGCCGTAGTCCATCTACTTTTTTTGCTGGCCATCCTTCGATTTGATTTGTATACCAATGTGTTTAGGCTGGGCTTAGAAACCTTCCTTACTTTATTCTTTGCTTGCCTTATGGCAGCCGTCTTGGTAGCTACAAGTGGGTTTCATAGCAAAAGAGAACGATTGATCCACTCCAAACGTGAGTTTGCTGAGCAAAACCTAGTTGCTAGGGATGAAATGACTTTGGGGTATTTGGAAGATATTTTTTCTCGCCTAAAAAATGATTTGTTTGTTCAAAATCGCCTAATTGATCCCTTACTTTCAAAAGAGCCCATCGTAACAAAAATCAAAAAAATATATTTGGACAATTACTTCGATCAATTTGATATTGAGGTACGAGTTTTCTCTACATCTGGTAGACAAATTGCTGGTCAAGTAGAGGTTAAAAATTGGAGAACGCTACAGCAGGAGTATATTAAAAGTGATTATGCTACTAGGGTAAAGGATCTTTACTACCTAGAAGGGAATGCTAGTGCATCGGGCAACAAATACGTTTCGTTTATACCTATCCTGAAAGGCGACAATCTACTAGGATATATTTTTTTAGGACTTACCCAGGTAAAAATTCAATCCGCAAGTGCTTATCCAAGATTACTTCTGGATAATAAGTTTGCTTCCAAATTGGAAAATGTAGGCTATGATTTTGGAGTTTTTCGTCAGGGAGAGTTGGTTAGAAGTGCAGGTACATTTAATTACCAGCAAAAGGAAATGGAGTCCCTGCTTTCCAATCCTAAGCTCTTAACTTCCGGTGTTGTAACGCAAGGCTACCATCATTTGGGGCTTGTCCATGGGGAGGATCTCATTGTATTGTCATCTCCTAGTTCCCCACTGGCCCAGTTTTTTAGTACGATTTCTATGTTTTTTGTTGTCTTTGTATTCCTGACCTTTATTTCTATTCTCTTAGGTGTTCTCTTTCAAGGGTATAAAAAACTTGAATTCAATTATTCTACCAAACTTCAGCTTTATCTGAATTTTGCCTTTTTTTTCCCTATCATCATTATTTCCCTAATAACAACAGGACTTTTAACCCAAAGCTATAGAGACGATCTAAATGCTCAGTACATTCAAAAGGCAAGTCTGATCAAAGGGAATTTGCTTCGTTTTTTTTCAAATCAAGAGCAGGCGGTAGATAGGGATGTTCTCTCGGAAGAAATCAATACCCTAGCCAATACGGCAGGTAGTGATATTCATCTGTATTCTGAACAAGGCATTTTAGAGGTAAGCAGTCGTCCAGCCATTTTTGAAAAGAAAATTCTTTCCCCTTATATCCATCCACAAGCCCTTGCAGGCATTAACGAGAGTAATTTGTCTCAAGTCTTGGTAAATGAGGAGATTGGAAAATTACAGTACCAAACGGTTTATCTATCCTTACCTTCCCAAGGAACGGAAGGTAATTTTGGGATTCTTGCCATTCCTTTTTTTGAGTCGGAGGAAGAGTTAAATGCTTTGATATCAGGAGCTTTAGGAAATGTTTTCAATGCTTTTGTAATCATTTTCATCTTGTTTTTGATGGTGTCTTTTTTAGTAACCAAGCATCTTACCCTTCCTTTCAGGTTGCTCACTCAAAAATTAAAGACCACTGACTTGGAAGATAATGTGCCCATGTACTGGACTTCTAAAGATGAAATTGGCTTGTTGGTCAATGAATACAACAATATGCTCGCCAAGCTCGAGGCAAGTAAAAAAGTATTAGCATCCACAGAAAAAGAATCTGCATGGAGGGAAATGGCCAAACAAGTGGCTCATGAAATAAAAAACCCATTGACCCCAATGAAATTAACCCTTCAGCATCTTTTAAGACTGCAGAAAGAAGGTCAATTGGAAGTCGATGGAAAACTCAAAAAATCTCTAGAAACTTTGATTCATCAGGTAGATGCCCTGAGTGGTATTGCTTCCTCTTTTTCCACTTTTGCAAAAATGCCACTTCCAAGCAATGAGCTTATCAACTTTAAAGAAGTGGTCACTCGGGCCTTGGAATTATTTAAACCCGACAAGCGGCTTGATCTTGTGTTTCAAGACGATTCCTTCAGCGATCAGATCCCCATATTAGGAGATGACAAACTTTTTGGAAGGGTGATTTCCAATCTAATTATCAATGGAATGCAGGCTGTAGAAGCAGGGAAAAGGCCTCAAATCCGGGTGTGGTTATGGATGAACGAGGAGGCTGTATTTTTAGAAATTTCAGATAACGGCAAGGGGATTCCTGTAGAACTCCGAGATAAAATTTTTATTCCCAATTTCAGTACCAAAAGCCAAGGATCTGGATTGGGATTGGCCATTGCAAAAAGTGGAGTAGAGACGGCAGGCGGCAAAATTTGGTTTGAAACCGAACTTGGAAAAGGAAGTACTTTCTTTTTAACTTTTCCCCTGCAGCAAACTAAAACTTCTAAGAAAAAGTAGTGACTATCTTTTCTAGATCCTCTAGCTAGATTTTTTTACCTGTGCCTAGGGCCTATTTTACTACTGAAAATTACCACCGTCAGCCACTAATCCTTTGTAAACCATAAAATAATGTAACTTTGTCTAATCTAATTAGTTGTTATACTAACTATTAACTTACCAACTGCATGAGAAGAAGTATTCTAGTTACGGGAGGTACCAGGGGAATTGGAAGGGCCATAGTAGAAAAATTTGCCGAACAAGGATTCGACATTTTCACCTGTGCCCGCAACGGAGAGGATCTCGCTTCTTTGAGAAGATTCTTAGAGGAGAGGTTTCCCAAAATCTTGGTCAACACCTTTGTGGCTGACCTTAGCGTAAAGGAGGAAGTCCTTCGTTTTGCGGAGCAGGTAAAAGCCAAAGCCATTCCAGATGTGCTGGTTCACAATACGGGTATTTTTCTCCCTGGAGCCTTACACGATGAAGCCGATGGCAACCTAGAATTTTTGATGCAGACAAATGTGTATTCTGCCTATCGCCTTACCCGAGCTTTTTCCAAAGAGCTGATGCAGAGAAAATCTGGACATATCTTCAGCATTGGATCCATTGCGGGGATTACTGCCTATCCCAATGGAGGAAGTTATTCCGTATCCAAATGGGCCATGCTGGGCATGACCAAATGCTTTCGTGAGGAATTTAAACCCCATCAGATTAAAGTGACTTCTATTCTTCCAGGAGCCACCCTTACCGATGCTTGGGCAGGAGTGGATTTGCCTGCCGAGAGGTTTGTTGCTGCGCAAAATGTGGCCGATATGGTTTGGGCTACGTACAACCTCTCGCCACATGCCGTGGTGGAAGAAGTAATTATTCGACCTCAATTAGGAGACATATAAGTTATGGATGCTAGAAATGAAAATTTTACAGCCTCGTATTGCGATAGCTTGATCCGTTATCAACGAAGGAAAACCATTCCTGTCAAGGTAGGAGATGTAATCATAGGAGGTGATCATCCCATCGTGGTGCAATCCATGACTACGGTCGACACGATGGATACGCAGGGCTCTGTGGAGCAGTGCATCCGAATGATTGATTCCGGATGTCAATTGATTCGAATCACCGCACCTTCGCTCAAAGAGGCGGAGAACCTGCGCAACATCAAGGAGGAATTGCGAAAGCGGGGATACCATACTCCCTTAGTTGCAGACATACACTTCACACCGAATGCGGCAGAGCTAGCAGCCAGGATTGTGGAAAAGGTCAGAATAAATCCAGGTAACTATGCCGATAAAAAGAAATTTGAGGTAATTGACTACACCGACGCCTCCTATGCGGAAGAGTTGGAGCGGATACGAGAGCGATTTTTACCCTTGGTGAAGATTTGTAAAGAAAACGGCACGGCCATGCGCATTGGCACCAATCACGGCTCACTTTCCGATCGGATCATGAGTCGCTATGGGGATACCCCACTAGGGATGGTGGAATCTGCCCTGGAATTTTTGAGAGTATGTGAGGACGAAAAGTTTTTTGATATTGTAATTTCCATGAAATCCTCCAACACCCAGGTAATGGTACAGGCCTACAGGCTGTTGGTTCAAAAACTTAATGAAGGGGGATTTCAGCCTTATCCTCTTCACCTCGGAGTCACCGAGGCAGGTGAAGCAGAAGATGGAAGAATCAAATCGGCCGTAGGCATTGGTACCTTGCTCGAAGACGGACTAGGAGATACGGTAAGGGTATCCTTGACCGAAGATCCAGAGTTTGAGGCACCCGTAGCCAGGGCCTTGATTGATCGATATGCCTTAAGAGGCACTCATGCTCCAATTGCACCCCTAGCCTCCTATCCCATTGATCCTTTTGAGTATACCAAGCGTCAAGTAGCTGAAGTTTTCAATTTTGGAGGTCAAAATGTACCTAGGGTAATTACCGACATTTCCAAAATTGAAAATATTCAGGATAGGGAAATGAAGGCGGTAGGACATTTTTACTTGCCTGAATTGGACAAATGGAAAATGAATGATTTGGGCTGTGATTTCATTTATTCGGGCACCAATCCCATTCCTTTTATGCTGCCCAATGGGATGAAGGAGATTCAAGATTTCCCCCTTTGGGTACAGGCAAAGGACAAGGTAAATACTTTTCCTTTGTTTAGATTAGAAGAATACACCAAGGCAGCGGAGCTTCATCAAGAGCTTAATTTCCTTTCGGTAGAAGACCTTCAGATCGATAAGGTCATACCCGTGGTGGCTTCCCGAAAAGATACGGTCCTTATTCTCTCCACTTCCAATTCCCACAGCATGCCTGCCTTACGAAGGGCATTTGTGCAGTTGATCGATTCGAATTGCAAAGTGCCGGTGGTGGTTAAGGTGAGCTATCCAGACCAAACTGCCGACGATACCATGCTCTACACCGCTACGGATGTGGGAGGATTGCTAGTAGATGGCTTGGGGGATGGAATCTTTATTTCTTTGGAAAAAGAAGGAGAGCATTCCAGAACAGAACTTCTCGATCAAATCAAATTGCACAACTCCGTCAGCTTTGGTGTGCTGCAAGCGGCTCGCACCCGTATGTCCAAAACGGAGTATATTTCTTGTCCTTCTTGTGGACGAACTCTTTTTGATTTGCAGGAAACGACAGCCATGATAAGAAAGCGTACAGATCACCTGAAAGGAGTCAAGATCGGGATCATGGGCTGCATTGTCAATGGACCAGGGGAGATGGCCGATGCCGATTACGGATATGTGGGCTCAGGGAAAGGAAAAATCACCCTCTACAAAGGGAAGGAAGTGGTCAAGCGCTCTGTGCCTTCAGAGCAGGCGGTAGATGAATTGATCAATATCATTCGTGAGGACGGAAGGTGGCTTGAGCCAGAAGCGATCCAAGTATAGGACTTAGGCAGGGATACCTCGATTTAATGATTTTTCTTTATCAAAAACTCACCTTCTTAAACTTATCTTTGTACAGGATAGTTTACTAGTAAAATAATTTCCTTATGGCAGAAAAAAATCCAGTAAAAGAGTTCTTTAAATTGGGAGAGGTAGGGAATTATTTTCTCAGGGTCTTTCGTAAGCCCGACCCCAACGCCCCTACGAGCTTTAATTTGAGGATGATGCACGGCATCAACAAGATTTCCATCCTAGTATTCTTGGCTGCCGTCCTTGTATGGACAGCCAAGCGACTTTTTTTCTGAGCTAGGATTCTATTTGCTTGGGGGTACTTCTTCTAATTAAAACATCAACCCTACTTGAATACTCAAGCTGTGGTATAAGGTTGCTGTTTTGGTTAATGCACTGAATCCCTCAGGTAGTCGAGAGGAGGTATGGAAAATAGGAATTCTAGGGCGGCTCTCTGCATTGCTGTGTGTGCCCTCCAGGAAAGCCGTAGGTTGTCTCTTATAGCCAACACTCGCTGTCAATCCCCAATTTCCTTTTTTTGCAGGCAATCGAAATCCTACACTAGGGTGGATCATGATCCCTGATTCGTGCCAGGTGCTAGACCACTCGGTGCGTTCTATTTTTTCTAGGATAGGGGATCCGTAAGCGAGATCTAATCCAGCCATTAGCCTTGGACCATCCGATTGGGTTAGAAAGCCTCTCCAACCTAGCCCCAAAGGAAGTGTAGTTACGGAAGGGTATTGATCTATTCCCAACTTGACCCCAAGCCATTGCTTGGGAAGGACTTCTTTTCCAAAAAAAGTTGAAACGGATAATCCTAGTCTAGCAGTGGTGGTTTCGTCCCAAAGGTTTTCTGTTTTTCCACCCAAAACCCCCATTTCCACCTGTTTGAGCCAGGGCTTTTCTTGGCCCAGGCAGGTGCCTAAAAACCCAAAATAAGCGAGCAGAACCCATACATATCTTTTGACCATGGCCTAGCTCACTTCTATTGGATCTTTGACTTGAATACAGCTCAACTTTTTCAGGGCAGCAGGATTGCTGTAATCAAATTGGCATACCCCATCTGGACCAATCACGATCAGGGATTTGGGTCCAGGGATCAAATCCACGGACTTCATGGATTGAAGAAATTCCAATTGATTCTTGTCAATGGAAAGGACATCCTTGACATTAAAACTTTTTAGTCCATGCTTGCCTTCTGCAACATAGAGGAATTGCTCTGCCAAGCCCAAACCGTGGGGATTTAGCATGGGATATGCCTTTTTTAGCTTGGGTTGGTACGGATCTTTAATATCGATGACGTGCAATTCATTTACTCCATTGACGCAGAAATTCCCACTTCTCAGGGTAACAAAAGCATGTTCCTCGTTGACCACCACCGGGTCGCAGGAAAGCACGTGCTCGTAGACAGCCATCCGAGTGGGAGCATAAGGCGTAGAGGCATCGTATATGTGCATGCCCCGATTGGAACCTATAAATAACTTTTGTTGGAAGGGAAAAATGGTTTCAATTCCCCAGCCTAGATCAATTGGCTTAACGAATTTCGGTTCTGCGGGATTGACAACATCAAAAACCCGTAGAGTATTTTGGTCTACTGCGAAGAGGTGACCCTCCATTAATGTAAATCTAGCCATAGATCCCCCTGTTCCATAGCTTTGAGCTGCCTTAGCCATATTGGCCGTTAGGCTCATGCCAGGGCGAACAAGCCACATGTTGTCGTATTCCCATCTAGGACCTTCGCTGGTTATTACTGTGTCTTTGAAGGTGATTACCTTTCCGGTACTGTGTTGGTACAAGTGGGTAAATACATCTTCTACTCTCTTTACCAATCTAATGGATCGGATATTGCTGATGTCAAAGGCCAAGAGGTCTACATAATTGTCTGCGTACAGAATGTCGCTATTGATTGCCAAATCCACATTCCCCTCTATGGGAATAAAACTCAAGTTGATGGGATTGGCTGGGTTTTTATTGTCGTAAATGTGTATCCCTTGGTTGGGCTCATTGATAAATAAATAATCCTTGTAAATATAAATTTTACCTGGCTCCTCAATTTCTTGAGCAGGAGCTACTGCAATGACCTTTGCCCGTACATCTTTCATTTCCAGATATACAGGCATCATGGTTCGAAAGGAATAGGTGCTAGTAACTTCGTCAGTGCAAGAAAAAATTAACAGGCTTGACAGGACCAAGAGTACACTTAAAAAACGATAATTCATGGAAATAGCTGGTTTTGGTGAAACAAATGTAGATATTTTCTTAACGTAATTTCAAGGGCGTACGCTACATCATGAGGTGAAGATCCTTAAAAAATCCAAACCCTTCCTGCAGGAGAATCCTTTAAATTCAGTAACTTGAGGAAGCTGCACTAGGTATGAATTCAAGGAGAAAATTTATTCAACATACTTCCCTAATCGGATTTGCAATGAGCGTAAGCCCAAACCTCCCTTTACTCGCTGCCCAAGAAAAAATTCTTGGGCACGGAAATTTTCGATATACCCTAGATCCCAAATGGGGTCAATTGGATCCTACCAAGGTCCCCGTGGTCAATTGCCACGAAATGGTGATGGATCGTAAGGGAAGAATGATTTTGCTTACGGACGAACCTAAAAATAACGTGATTATCTACTCCCAATCTGGAAAGCTATTAGGCACCTGGACCTTGGGATTGAAAGCAGCTCATGGACTGAGTTTGGTCGACGAAGGAGATGCGGAGTACCTCTGGGTAGTAGACAATGGAGGTAGGGTAATCAAAACCACCCTTGATGGTACGGTAGTGACAGAGCTACCCTCTCCCATTTCCGAAGGGATCTATTCGCCTTCTATGCCTTGGGTGCCTACCGAAACAGCCATAGGGCCTAATGGAGATCTCTACGTAGCGGATGGTTATGGCTCTCAATTTTTCCTTCAATACGATAGCAACGGAAAGTTTATTCGAAAATTTGGGGGAGCCGGAAAGGGGGACGATCAGTTTAGTACCGCTCATGGCATTGCCATAGATCACCGCAAAGGAGGAGAACCTACCCTTCTTTGTACATCCAGAGGACACAATTCATTTAAACGCTTCACGTTAGAGGGTAGGTATTTAGAAACTATTTTTCTTCCTGGAGCTTTCGTTTGTCGACCCGTAATTCATGGAGATTACCTCTATGCGGGCGTTTGCTGGTCCAGGTTGAGGTACTTGGAGCAGACCGATAATTCCGGGTTTGTTACCATTTTAGATAAGGAGGATAAGGTAGTATCCAATCCTGGAGGTACTGCACCTTATTATAGAGAGGGCGTATTGCAGGTGATGGTTCAAGAAGATCCAGTTTTTCAGCATTGCCACGATGTGTGTATAGATCAGGACGAGAACATTTACGTTTGCCAGTGGAACGCAGGAAAAACGTATCCCATCAAATTGACCCGAGTCTAAGCACTTTTTTCCTTGCTGATTTTTCCTAATTCCTGTGCTTAATCCACTAGGACCACCCGTAAACTTTTGGCGCCTTGCGCCCCAATCACTAGGGATTGTTCTATGTCTGCAGTTTTAGAAGGGCCTGCAACAAATACTCCGAATCCTGTGCTTGTACCCTGAAGTTGGGCATAGGCCTGATGGAGCGTAGGGAAGAGGTGGGTTCTGCGAAGGACAATGACCAAATGCTCGGCAATAAACGGCAATACTCTGTGGGAAAGACTAGCTTCGTCTAACCACATGGCTCCATTTTCTGCTACACCAAATTGAGCTTCTACGATGGCAAGGTCAAGGGAATCTAGCGCATGGGGATCTTCTGGGATGGCTTGTGTGCTGTAGGAAGAATATGCTGCAACAAGGGAAATGACCTTTTCCAATGGGTTTTCATTCATCCATTTTTTAAATTCTTCGGAAAGGAGAACTTCACCTGCATTTCGGGTGATGGCCTCACAAAACTCTGCCAACAGGTCCGAATTATTTCCAAATTCAGGTAATTCTGGAAGGTTTTTTTCCTCTTTAGGGAGCTTTCGGATGGCTTGTAAAATAGATTCCCTACTGTTCATGACCGATTTTTTTGGTACCACTCCGAAAAAGTTGAGGCGGGGGCTTGCGGCAGATCTCGGCCTTTTCCCCAGAGATTTACAGGATGGTAAATCAGGGAATTGGGAAGAGATTTCAGGGCAGCTCGTAAGATTTTTCCCGAAACGCGGTAGGCGAGAGGACTAGTAAAAATTCCTTTTGCCAATTTGATGGACAATTCTTTCCCACTCCATCCCTGGGCTTTGGTAATCTCCTGCCTCCAAGCATAAAGCTGTTCGTGGATATTGATTTTCACCGGGCATACGTCGGTACAGCTCCCGCATAGGGTTGAGGCAAATGGCAAGGTGCTGTATTTTTTTAAGTCCAAGCCTGGAGAAAGGATGGATCCTATGGGTCCAGGAACGGTGCTTCCATAGCTAAATCCTCCACTTCTTCTATAAATAGGACAGGTGTTCATACACGCTCCACAACGTATGCATTTTAGGGAACTCCTGTAGGTGCTTCTGGAAAGTTGGGCTGTCCGACCATTGTCCACCAAAATCAGGTGGATTTCTTTACCTTTCCGAGGGCTTCGGAAGTGGGAGCTATAGGTGGTGATGGACTGACCTGTTGCCGATCTAGCCAGCAATCTTAGAAATACTCCCAAATCTTTTCTTCTCGGGATGATTTTTTCTATACCCATACAGGCAATATGCACTTCTGCCAAGTGAACCCCCATGTCGGCATTCCCTTCGTTGGTACATACGACAAATTCGCCCGTTTCGGCAATCCCAAAATTTACTCCCGTGATGGCTACCTTAGCGGAAAGGAATTTTTCCCTAAGGTGAATGCGCGCGGCATCCGTAAGGTACTTGGGATCTTCATTTCCTTTTTCGGTCCCTAGTTTTTCGTGAAAGAGCTCTGCTATTTCCTTTTTTTTCAAATGAATAGCCGGCAAGACAATATGACTTGGAGGCTGATTCAGGAATTGTACGATGCGCTCACCCAAATCACTGTCGACCACAGCAATTCCATTTTTTTCCAAAAATGGGTTGAGATGACATTCTTCGGTGAGGATAGATTTGCTCTTGACTAAGGCCTTACATTCTTTGCTCTGTAGAATTTGTAAGACGATTTGATTGTGTTCTTCAGCATCCTTGGCCCAATGTACCCGAATACCATTTTCTAAGGCTTTTTCTTCAAATTTTTCTAGGTAATAATCCAGTTGCGAGAGCGTATGTTCTTTGATGTCCGAGGCCAAGGTTCTCAGATCCTCCCATTCTGGAAGTCGCTTGCTGGCTACATCTCTTTTGTCACGGACATACCACAAGGTTTCGTCGTGCCAAGATGCCCTTGCCTGATCTTTCAGAAATGCTGCCGCTGCTTGGGGATGATTCATGCCAGGGCTTGATTTAAGATTTCTGCCAAATGTAAGTACCGAAGCTTGCTACCCGATCTACTTCCTATTCCTTGCAGGTGCATCAGGCAAGACATATCTACTCCCGTAAGGATCTCTGCTCCATTTCTTTCGTGGTCTAAAATTCTATCCTTTCCCATGCAAACAGAAAGTGCCTCCTCGCTTACAGCAAAGGTTCCCCCAAATCCACAACATTCATCGGGCCTGCTCAAGGGCACCCATTCCAAACCTTCCAACTGGTCCAAGAGTAGCTTTGCTTTATGAAAAGAAGGTTCCTGCAATTCAGAGCTCGAAGATAGACGCAAGCCACGCAGGCCATGGCAGGAAGCGTGAAATCCAACTTTGTGTGGAAATTTACCTTTAATAGAAGTAAGCTGCAGGACATCTGTCAAAAACTCGGTGAGTTCGTAGATTTTTGCCTGCGTTTTTTCCAATTCAGCTTCCAAGCCCATTACCTCAGGGAAATGGGATTTGACATGCAGTACGCAGCTTCCTGTAGGTGCGACAATGTATTCTACCTCTTTAAATAGGTTAACAAAATGCTTGGTCAAAGCAAGGGTGTCCCGCTCGTATCCTGCATTGGCCAGGGGCTGCCCGCAGCACGTCTGCCCCAAGGGATAGCTGACTTGGCATCCTAGTTTTTCCAAAAGCTCCAGACTAGCTTGGGCTACTTGGGGATAAAACTGATCCATGTAGCAGGGAATAAATAAGCCGATATGCGGGGACCTTGCATTCATGGATGGAAGATAGGTTTAGGATGCCATATTTACCAACATCGCTGCTCCTAATGCTGATCCATTAGGGAAATCACTTGCCAGAAACTTGCATTCAGGTAGTTTGAGGCGTAACATTTCTAAATAAATGGGATTTGCATTGAATCCCCCATCTACAAAAATAGTGGGTACAGGAGCATCTTTTAGAAGCAGCTGCAGGGAAGCTACTTGTAGGTTGGTGAGCTCGTGCATGAAAGCATAATAGGCCTCTTCAAAGGAATCAAAGCTGGCCCAGGTATTTTCCTCTCCATTGGGGATGGAGAACATTTCAGGCTGTAGGTATTTCATGCGTATCTTTGGTATAGGAGAAGAGGCGATTTTTTCGTACAGGCTACGATCAAATATCAATTTTTTATAGGTGCCCATGGGAAGTTGCCAGTGGGCATACATGCTTTCTATTTGATACTTGTGCTCTTCCCCAATAAATAACCTGGAGATCTTGATGGGCTGCCCCTCTATGGATAAAAATTGCAGACAATCTTGTTGTAATTCTTGGGAAGTAAGGGGAGAAGTATTGAAGGGATGCATGCTAATGGCCCAAGTTCCTGTAGACAGTAAGAGAAAGGGTTCTTTTCCTTTTGCCAAGTAAGGAAGCAGGGCTGCTGAAGAATCATGAATACCGATTCCACAGGGAATTCCACCTAAATCAGGGGTAGTTTGGAGAAGGGTTTTACCTTGGAGAATTGGGGCAAGAAGGGGAGTACAGCTTTCTTTTTCTACCCATCCGTGGTACTTCATGCTTTCAAAATCCCAAAGCCCGGTATGGCAGCCTAGGCTGGTATAATCGGAAACCTTGATTCCGGTAAACAAATAGGAAAGGTATTGAGGTAGGTGCAGGG
>JAJTDZ010000067.1 GCA_021298245.1 Algoriphagus sp.
TCCGACTGGAAGATGTCCGTTTGGAAAGGGAAGTTTTTGGGTTGAAGTTTTCTAACCCCATAGGACTTGCAGCGGGGTTTGACAAGGACGCTCGCTTGATTGACGAGATGGCCATGCTCGGATTTGGTTTTATCGAAATCGGCACCCTTACCCCCAAGCCCCAAGAAGGCAATCCCCAACCCCGACTTTTTCGCCTGCCCAAAGATGAGTCGTTGATCAACAGAATGGGCTTTAACAATGGGGGGGTGTGGGATGCTCTAGAGCGGCTTAAAAAAAGAAAATCCAAGATCATCGTAGGAGGTAATATTGGGAAAAATAAGACTACACCCAACGAGCAGGCGGTGGAGGATTATGTGTATGGTCTCGAAGCATTGCATCCTTACGTAGACTACTTTGTCGTCAATGTAAGTTCACCCAATACACCCAATTTGCGGGACCTCCAAGAAAAGGAACCTCTTAAAAAATTGCTGCTTGCCGTACGTGAATCAAATGCCAAGCAAGTCCATCCCAAACCTATCCTTCTAAAAATTGCTCCTGACCTGAGCGAGGGACAGTTGGATGATATCATCGAAATAGTAAACGAAACAGGAATTCAAGGAGTGATTGCTACCAATACCACCTTGGATCGCAGGGGCTTAAAAACTTCCCCCTCTGTGGTAGATCAAGTTGGCGCCGGGGGCCTAAGTGGAAAAGCACTTGAAAAAAAGAGTACTGAGGTCATCCGATACCTGCATAAGAAATCGGGAGGAGCCTTTCCTATCATTGGAGTTGGGGGTGTTTTTTCAGTTCAGGATGCCATTGAAAAATTGGAAGCCGGGGCTAGCCTGGTGCAGGTCTATTCAGGCATGATTTATGAGGGTCCTAGTCTAATCAAGAAAATAAAAAGGGGACTTTTGCTTAAATTCGCTGAGTAAGTTGGCATTCTTCTTCCTTTTGGCTAACATTAACCTTCGTACATTACCAGAAGATGGCATCCGAATCTCCTAAAACGAATACCTTTCGAAAGAAATCAGAGAATACGCCTAAGACCAGTTCTGAGCCAAGTAAGTCTTCTTCCCCTCTTAGAAAGATAGATTTACGCCAGGTAGGTATCATTTTGGGGGTTGTTTTGATTTCCGCCAGCATCTTTCTACTCTTCTCTTTTATTTCTTACCTCATGAATGGTCCTCAGGATCAAAGTGTGGTCATGAATAATTCCAATGAAGCCATTCTAGAAGCTGCAAGGCAATCTCAAAATTGGTTGGGTTACCTGGGGGCACTAGCCTCCAACTGGATGATTTTCGAATGGTTTGGAATAGCAGCCTTCTTATTTCCTCCCTTTCTTTTCTTGCTTGGTTTTCGCTGGATTTTTGGATTTTCACTCTACTCCCTTATCCGATACTCTATATTTTCCTTGTTTTTTGCCGCTTGGATAGGTCTTACTATAGGCTTTGCCCTCCAATTATCGCAAGGCTATTCCTATTGGAGCTTTCTTTCCGGTGGTTTTGGGTTTGCATTGGCAAGGCTATCCTATGACTTTTTGGGCATGGGTACTTTTCTGCTAATCGGAGGAACCCTCTTCATATTTGTCATTTTATTTTATGGAATTCGCCAGCTGAATTGGTTTGCTCCCAAGCCTAAGTCCGAGGAATTAGGCCTTGAAGAAGATGACGTGACCGCAACACCACATCCTTTCCTGACTGATCTAGAGGAAGAAGATATAGAAGACGATGGAAGTGCTTGGGAAGTCAAGGATGGAGATCAAGACCTTCCCGAGGCGGGAGATAAGGTGGATTTTGACCTAGGAGAGGATACACAGGCCGGTGAAACCTCTCTCTCTGAAACGTCTGAGGAAGATATTTTTGATGTTCCCCAAGTTAGCCTACTTGACCCAAGTAGCTCGGGAAGAGAAGGGAATTTTACCGTGCAAAAAGCTCCAGAGCTAGATAAAACGGCAGAAGAGGTTGAAAACTTAGATCCCTATGATCCTACCCTAGACCTACCTAGGTATAAATATCCCACCTTGGACCTGCTCAATGAATACGATGTCAAAAAGGTGACCGTTTCCCGCCAGGAATTGGAGGAAAATAAGGATAAGATTGTGACTACTCTGGAAAATTTTCAAATTGGAATACAGGGTATCCAAGCGACCATAGGACCTACCGTAACCTTGTATGAGATTGTCCCTAATCCTGGGGTGAAAATTTCCAAAATTAAAAATCTAGAAGATGATATTGCCTTGAGCTTAGCCGCCTTGGGCATTCGAATCATAGCCCCTATCCCAGGTAAAGGCACTATTGGTATCGAAGTACCGAATAAAAACAGGGAGTTGGTACCTGCTCGATCGGTACTAGGCACAGAAAAATTCATGAAGTCCGACAAAGACTTACCCATTGCTCTAGGAAAGACCATTTCCAACGAGGTCTTTGTTGCTGATTTGGCCAAAATGCCACACCTGCTGATGGCAGGAGCCACTGGACAAGGAAAGTCTGTAGGTCTAAACATGATCTTGGCCTCGCTAATCTATAAAAAGCACCCTTCCCAGCTGAAGTTTATCCTGGTGGATCCCAAAAAGGTGGAACTCACTTTGTTTAACAAAATTGAAAGGCACTTTTTAGCCAAACTTCCCGGCTCGGAAGAAGCCATCATTACCGATACCAAGAAGGTCATCTACACCCTCAACTCCCTCTGCATTGAGATGGACAACCGCTACAATTTGCTAAAAGAAGCTGGGTGTAGAAATTTGAAGGAGTACAATGCCAAATTTGTGGCAAGGAAGTTGAATCCCGAAAAGGGGCATAGCTTTATGCCCTACATCGTCTTGGTTATAGACGAATTGGCCGACTTGATGATGACTGCGGGTAAGGAAATAGAAGCGCCCATCGCCCGATTGGCACAACTCGCACGAGCCATTGGCATTCACCTGGTGGTCGCTACCCAGCGTCCTTCCGTCAACGTGATCACGGGTATCATCAAAGCCAATTTCCCTGCGAGATTATCCTTCCGCGTGACCTCTAAAATAGATTCCCGCACCATCCTCGATGCAGGTGGAGCAGACCAATTGATCGGGATGGGAGACATGTTGTTGTCCGTAGGTTCGGAAATGATCCGCATCCAATGTGCATTTTTGGATACCCCCGAAGTCGATGCCGTCTGCGATTGGATCGGGGAACAAAAAGGGTATGCCTCTGCCTACCTGTTGCCCGAATACGTAGGGGAAGATGGTGAGGGTGCAGCAGCTGACATAGACTTGTCCGATAGGGATCCCTTGTTTGATGAAGCGGCTAGGATCATTGTCCTGCACCAACAAGGAAGCACTTCCCTGATTCAGCGAAAGCTCAAATTAGGATACAATCGCGCCGGCCGAATTGTAGATCAATTGGAAGCTGCTGGGATCGTGGGTCCTTTTGAGGGATCAAAGGCTAGAGAAGTTTTAATACAGGACGAAGTCAGTTTGGAACGGTTATTGAGCAGTTTGTAGGCAAAGCATTGAATTGCTGTTGACAGACTCCATGAAGGGCATAAAATTTCTATTCGTAGTATCCTTTTTTCTAGGTTTTGCTTCCCCTCTTTTTGCGCAAAAAGACCCAAAAGCCAAGGCTGTACTTGATGGCATGAGCCAGAAATTTCAAAGCATGAAAGGCTTTACCGCAAGCTTTGATTTTACCATCCAAGACGAGGCGGGGATTGGCGATAGGCACAGTGGAGAGGTTGCCGTCTTGGGAGATAATTACAGGTTGAAGCTTCCAGACCAAGAAATTTATAACGACGGAAAAACGGTTTGGACATTTATCCAAACGGGAGGATACAAGGAGGTGACCATCAACGATGCCGCCCTCATGGAAGGTGAGCTTACTCCTTCTAATATTTACAAGATGTACCAATCGGGCTTTAACTATCAACTTTTGCCAGAAAAAACTTACCAAGGTAAAGTGGTACATGTGGTGGAACTTACTGCCCTAAAAAGCAATGCTCCTTTTAAGCAAGTGAAACTTTTGGTGGAAAAATCTACCCAATACCTTTTGGGATGGGAGATGTATGATGAGCAGGGAACAATCTTCTCCTATTCCTTTAAAAACCTAAAAGCTGCGCCTAGCCTTCCCATGAGCTATTTTTTGTTTGATGTCAAAAAGTATCCAGGCATAGAGGTCATTGACCTTCGATAGACTCCTTACCCGTTTCCTTGGTGAAGGGCTCTCCTTGATCTATTTTATCCATCAGCTTTCTACCTGCTTCTTTTAAGGTAGGAAGAAAAGGACTTAAAAGCTCAAATACTCCAGGGCCTAAGGGTTGGATATAAGGTAAAACCTTACTGGTTGATTCCCACTTTTGGAGACTTTTTATTTCCATAAAAAAACCAAACCAAAGGAAAAAACTAATAAAAAATCCTGTTCGGATGATTCCTAATAAGCCCCCCGCAAGGCTATCTAAACCCCCTAAGAGCAGAAGGGAAAGCATTTTTTTCATCGCTTTGCCTGCAAGATGAACGAGCAATAGGGTAGAACAAAAAATAAGTAAAAAGGCGATGATGGGTAGGGCATAGGCCAAATCTTCCGTTTCAGAGGCCAACCACTCACTCACCAGGTCCATAAAATAAACGCCTAGAATAAGCGCCAATAGTAGGCCAAAAAGGCCTACCATACTCATTAAAAAGCCTTTTTTATATCCCTCGTAGGCTCCATAGCCTAAAAGAAGAAGAAGGACGATATCTATCGGATCCAATTAACCCGCTAAAAGATGTTTTACCTGATCTGCAATGGCTTTCCCGTCTGCCTTACCGGCCAGTTCCTTGCTGGCAATTCCCATTACCTTACCCATATCCTTGGGGCCAGCAGCCCCGCAGCGAGAGATAATTTCTTTTACGGCTGCCTCCAGCTCCTCTGCAGAGAATGCCTTGGGTAAAAATTCTTGAATGACCGCCAATTCGGATAGCTCTACATCTAACAGATCTTTTCTCCCCTGTTTTTCATAAATGTCTGCAGAATCTTTGCGTTGCTTTGCTGCCTTGGTCAAAAGCTTAAGCTCCTCCTCTGAACTGAGTTCTCCTGAGAAACCTTCCTTGGTTTCTTCTAGTAAAATCAAGGATTTGATTGCTCGAAGCGCAGTCAATCGCGCCTTATCTTTGGCAATCATGGCTGATTTTATTTCTGCATCAATTTTCTGCTTTAACGCCATATGTTCTAAGTTTGTAAGTAAGTTTCACAGGCCACAAAATTACCCCTTTTTCCTTGCGTTCATGACAAAACTAAGTGTAAATATCAACAAGATTGCAACCTTGAGGAATGCCAGGGGTGCCAATAACCCCAACGTAGTTCAGGTGGCTATGGATTGTGAGCGATTCGGTGCCGAGGGTATCACCGTTCATCCTCGTCCTGACCAAAGGCATATCCGCTACCAAGACGTCCTGGACTTGTCCAAGGTAGTGCAGACCGAATTCAATATTGAGGGGTACCCCGATGCCCGATTTATGGAGCTGATCCGCACAGTAAGACCTGCACAGGCCACCCTAGTGCCCGATCCCCCCAATGCCATCACCTCCAATACAGGCTGGGATACCCTGACCCATCAAACCCTGCTTCGGGACTTGGTGGCAGAACTTAAAGAAATGGGGACAAGAGTATCCATTTTTATCAATCCTGAACCTAAGTTCTTTGAGCCGGCCAAGCTGACGGGTACCGATCGGGTAGAATTGTATACCGAGCCCTACGCCAGTGGGTATCGTGCGAATAGAGCAAAAGCGGTACAAGCCTATGTGGAGGTAGCCAAGCTAGCGACTGAACTCGGATTGGGTCTCAATGCGGGCCATGACCTAGACCTTCATAACCTGGCTTACCTAAAGCAGCAGATTCCCCAACTCCAAGAGGTCTCTATAGGCCATGCCTTGGTCTGTGATGCACTCTATTTTGGTTTGGAAAATACGATTCAGCTGTATCGAAGGCAGCTGGAGTTGTAAAAAAAGTCCACAGTCGATATTCTTAGCGCTATCCATAGCCGCGTAATTCGTATTTCGTAATTCGTACTTTCAACATGCAGTTAAACTTTAAAAAATCCGGCTCTGGACCCCCTTTGGTCATTCTACACGGGCTATTTGGGTCGGCAGACAACTGGTATTCCATCGCCAAAGACTTGGAAGGAAGTTTCACCCTGTACCTGGTAGACCAGCGCAACCACGGAGACTCTCCTCATTCCTCCGTGTGGAACTATGAGGTCATGGTGGAGGATGTACGGGAATTGCTGGTTACGGAGGGATTGGACTCGGTGTACTTGATGGGACATTCCATGGGAGGAAAAACAGCAATGAATTTTGCGGTGCGGTACCCTGGGCGGGTACGCAGGCTCATTGTAGGAGATATTGCCCCCAGGTATTACCCCATCCACCACCAAGTGATTTTGGAAGGCTTAAACGCCCTTGATCTTTCCCAGCTCCAATCTCGAAAAGAAGCCGATGAGCACCTAGCTAAATTTATTCCAGAATTAGGCATTCGCCAGTTTTTACTCAAAAGCTTAGGAAGGGATGGGCAGGGATTTGCATGGAAAATCAATCTTCCTGTAATCACCGAAAAGATTGAAGAAGTTGGAAAAGCATTGAAAGAAGGGGCTATTTTTGAGGGGCCAACCTTGTTTTTGAGTGGAGCCAATTCCAACTACATACAAGAGAAAGACCTTCCCGACATGAAACTTCATTTCCCAAATTTCACCTGGGTCTCAATTCCCAACGCAGGGCATTGGCTTCATGCCGAACAACCTCAGGCAGTGATCAAGGAAATCCGCAACTTTCTTTGCTAAGGTCTTACTTCACCCGCCTGCCGTGTTTCATGATAAAATCTACCTTTTGGAGTAGATTGATGTACCGTAGGACATCCCCCTTCACCGCAATGATATCTGCATATTTCCCTTCGGAGATGGTGCCATAATCCTTGTCCACCTTCATCGCTACTGCTGGCCAATACGTGGCCGCCTTGATGGTAAGCAGCGGGTCCATCCCAAAATGGTTGACCCAGACATCGAGTTCGTTCCAGGTACTTTGGCTGTGAAATTTCATAGGAATCCCACTGTCCGTTCCTATGAGCATCACCACCCCACTCTCCTTGAGCTGGGCAAATTTTCTATCCAAGGTTGGCTTTCGCACGGGAGTGAGTTGGAAGTAAGACATCCTGCCAGGGAAGCGTAGGGAGGCTCGAATGTCTCTGACGATAGAATCCGGTAGCCCAAGGTGCCAAGAAGGATCATCCAATTTTTCTGGATGGTCCCGCACGTATTCGTAATTGAAAAGGCCCTCTACGGTAGGGGTCCAAAATAGTGGCCCTAGATTCATTTTTGCCGTTCTCTCTTTGAGGAGATTCATGATATCCTCTGGATATTCTGGGGCGGAACTCAGGCCCGTATGTTCAAAATTATCTACTCCCATCTTGAGTCCAATTCGGATTTCGTCCGGGCGGTG
>JAJTDZ010000068.1 GCA_021298245.1 Algoriphagus sp.
GTTTCCAAAGTAAGCCTTCGCTCCCCCCAGTCCCATTTGATAGGATACAATGGCAGTCATCCAGTTGTTGAGAGCCGCATTGTGTTTTTTAAGGTAGTTTGCCGCACCGCGTGTGGAAGCCACAATGCTTCGTCGCTCGTCCACCTGTGTGTCTACACGTAGCCCTACTTCTTCGGCTGTTCCTTGTTTAAACTGCCAGAAACCTACCGCATTGGAGGTCGATACGGCATCTGGAACCAAGCCACTTTCTTGAATGACTAGGTACTTGAGTTCTTCGGGTACCCCTTGGCTGCGTAGTTCGCGTTCCACGATGGGGAGGTATAAGTTGACGCGGTCTGCTTTTAACTTAAAGTAAGTGGGATTTCGGTAGAGCGCATCCACATCCAATTGGATTTCCCGTTGGGCTTGGGGATGGATGCGTAGGGTCAAATCTGCAAATTCCATTTCCAAAGGCACCTGTGGGATTTGTGCTTGAAGGACCTGGCTTACCGAGAAAAGGAGAAAAAATAAGAGTTGAAAACGAAGTTGGGGTTTCATTTACCTTGGAATTGTTTGGCGCTAGTCGAAACTAAGCAAAAATGATTCCCATTTTTTTAGTTCACTTCTTTCTTGCTACCAATATCCCATCGCGGATAGGTAAAAGTAGTGTTTCTACCCGCGGATCTTGGGCCAACTGTCGGTTGAAGTCCAGCAAGGCTTGGGTATCCTTGTCTATTTTTTGGCCTTCCTCCACCAGAATTTTTCCTGACCAAAGGACATTGTCGGCGAGAAGGAATCCTCCAGGGCGGAGTTTGTCGATGACCAGTTCGTAATACGCACAGTAGTAGAACTTGTCTGCATCGATAAATACGAGATCAAAGGGCCCAGGAATATCAAGCAAGAGTTCACGGGCATTGCCAAGCCTATAATCGATTTGAGAGGATAGGCCACTTTCTTTAAAAAATCCACGGACCATTGTTTCCAGTTCGTCGTTGATATCTAGGGTGGTCAGTTGGCCCCCAGTCTGCAGCCCTCTGGCCAAGCAGATGGCTGAATATCCAGTAAAGGTTCCTATTTCTAAGATGGATTTGGCCTGAAGCATTTTTGCAAAAAATTCGAGGACTTTTCCTTGCAAATGCCCAGAGAGCATTCTCGGTAGAAGCACCTTTGCTTGGGTCTCCCGAGTAATTTTTTTTAGTAAAGCATCTTCTTCTTGGGTATGTGCTTCGCAGTACGCAAGTAGGGCTGAGGAAATAAACTCCATATCAAGCTGGGGTATACATAAGGCAACTTAAAGAATCAGGATGAAAAATTTCTTGGGCAATTTCTTGCAAATCTATGGCGGAGGTTTGTCGAATTTGCTCAAAAATATGCTCAAGAGGATCAATTTTCCCGTGATCAAGAAGTGTTTTTCCGTACACGAGCATAAGGCTTGCATAGTTTTCCTCTGCCATGGCCATTTGCCCGATGGCCTGCACTTTTGCGGTATGAAGCTGAAGAGTTCCTAATTTTTTCTTCCTTAATTTTTCCATTTCCCGATATACGATCTCTATGGATTTTTTTAAGGTTTTTTCTTCTGTACCAAAATAAATCCCAAAAAATCCTGTGTCGGAAAAAGGTTGATAGGTAGACTCTACACTATAAACGTAGCCGTAGGTTTCTCGCAAGGATAAGTTGAGACGACTATTCATGCTGGGTCCACCAAGAATATTGTTCAATAGAAAAAGTTGGTATCGCTTGGGATCGTGTAGGGAGTAGGCAGGCCTTCCTATGGCGAAAAGGGACTGTGTAACTTCCCGAGGTAGGGAAGATTGCTTGGCCAGATAGTGATGAAATCCCCCTCGGGTATACAAGGTTCTTTTGCTTGGAATTTCACTCAAGGGGCCCTCGATTTGCTTCAATACTTTCTCAAAAGGGAGGTTGCCTACTACGGAAAATACAATATGATGGGTGTCCAGTCGGGAGGAAATAAAATTAAAAAAATCTTGTTGGTGAAAATTGCTTACCGTTTTTTCAGTTCCCAAAATATTTCTTCCCAGGGCATGTTGGTCGAAGACCAGGGCATCCAGTTCATCTTGGATAGCATCTTCTGGGGAATCTCGGTACATGGCCATTTCTTCAAGGATTACCTGACGCTCTTTTTCAATTTGTTTTTCTGGAAAAGTAGAATGAAAGGTGATGTCAAAGAGGAGTTCTGCGGCCTTGGCGTAGTGCTCTTTCAAAATGGAGGCATAGAAACAAATTTTTTCCTTGGTGGTATAGGCATTCAATTCCCCACCCAAAGATTCCAGGCGGTTGATGATGTGAAAGCTTCTTCTTTTCTGCGTCCCCTTGAAGGCCATGTGTTCCCAAAAATGAGCCAAGCCTTCTTGCTCTTGATCCTCATCCCTACTGCCTATGTTGAGAATAAAACCACAATGGACCAAACGGGTATGATTGATCTCTTGATGTACAATTCGAATTCCGTTGGGAAGCTCTTTACAATTTATCCGCATGCGATACTGTTCCTTTTTGGAAAATACACATTAAACTTGAAACCCCTGTGCATAAAATAGATTCCTTTGGACGCCACGATTTAGTATCTTGGCAAGATATTGGAATTTCTATGAAATATACTCCACTACCCAAGGACCTATACCAACGAAATAGGGCAAAATTTGCAGCAAAAATGGCAAAAAATTCGGTGGCAATCTTTAATGCCAATGATATTTTGCCTACCAATGCAGACGGGACCATGAAGTTCCGTCAAAATAACGATTTATTTTACCTCTGCGGAATAGACCAGGAGGAGACGGTGCTCCTTCTGGCGCCAGATTGTCCCAATCCTGCCTGGAGAGAGGTTTTGTTTTTGAGAGAGACCAACGAGCATATTGCCATTTGGGAAGGGCACAAGTATACCAAGGAAGAAGCGGAGGCTGCCTCTGGTATTTCTTCCATACAATGGCTTTCTGCCTTTGAATCTATCTTTAATTCCGTGGTCAATCTTTCAGAACGGATTTACCTCAATTCCAACGAACACCTTCGCGCAGGGGTAGTGGTGGAGACCCGAGATGCTCGTTTTATAAAGGCCTGTAAGGAAAAATACCCACTTCATAGCTATGAACGATCTGCGCCTTTGATGCACGCTCTAAGGGCTGTGAAAGAGGTAGAAGAAATTCAGCAACTTCAAATTGCCTGTGACATTACGGAGAAAGGATTCCGTAGGGTGTTGGCTATGGTAAAGCCTGGGGTAACTGAATACGAGATCGAGGCTGAATTTATCCATGAATTTACCAGAAATAGAAGCAAGGGATTTGCCTACGAACCCATTATCGCCTCTGGATCGTCTGCCTGTGTGTTGCACTATATAGAAAACAACAAGGCCTGCAAGGATGGAGAATTACTTTTATTGGATGTGGCAGCAGAATATGGCAATTACAATGCTGACATGACGCGGACTATTCCTGTGAATGGAAGATTTACCCAAAGGCAGCGTCAGGTATACGATGCAGTGCTCCGGGTAAAAAATGAGGCTTCCTCCATATTGCAGCCGGGGATTACCATTCAAGACTATCACAAAGAGGTAGGGAGCATCATGCAGGCTGAATTGCTGGGTTTGGGATTACTTGATCAAACCGATATCAAAAATCAGGACCCCAATTGGCCAGCCTATAAAAAATACTTTATGCACGGCACTTCCCACCACTTGGGTTTGGATGTGCACGATGTGGGTACCATGCATTATCCCATTGCTGCAGGCATGGTCTTTACTGTGGAGCCTGGAATTTACATTCCAGAGGAGGGATTTGCGGTGCGCTTGGAAAACAATATTGTAGTACAAGAGCAGGGGTACTTAGATTTGATGCGCAACATCCCCATAGAGGCAGAAGAGATTGAAGAGCTGATGAACCGATAAGATCTTCAAACAAACCAAAGCCCGTCCCGAAATTCTTCGGGACGGGCTTTTTTGATGGGAATAAAAAAGGCTGTTACCAAACTTGGTAACAGCCTTTTAGATAATTTATTGAAAATTAACCTATAGAAATCCTTTTGAACGTATTGACAGTAAGTCCTTTACTCACCCCATCAAGGTATTGAGCAATGGTCTTGGAGTTGTCCTTCACAAATTGCTGGCTAAGCAAAGTGCTTTCCTTGTAGAATTTCTGAAGCTTGCCTAAGGCAATTTTCTCCAACATTTCTTCAGGTTTGCCTTCGGCACGAGCTTGCTCCTTACCGATTTCGATTTCTCTTTCGATCAAGGAAGCATCTACTCCATCTTTGTCTACGGCCACTGGGTTCATGGCGGCAATTTGCATGGCTACGTCCTTGCCTGCTTCTTCCACATTTTTACCAGAGGTAGAAACCATACCTACCAACACCCCCAATTTTCCATTGGAGTGGATGTAGGACACCACTTGATCGGCAGAGATAACTTCAAAATGAGAGATTTCGATTTTTTCCCCGATTTTTCCAGTCATTTCCACAATTTTTTCTGCAACGGTAATGTTGCCTAGGGGAAGAGCCAAGACTTGCTCTGAAGTCGTACATCCTTTGGCTACCGCTAAATCAATTAGGGTATTGGCAAAGGAACCAAACTCTTCGTTTTTTGCTACAAAATCCGTTTCGCAGGTGAGGGAAAGGAGAGTGCCTTTTGCATTGTTATTGGACAAGCGGGTCACGACCACTCCTTCTTTAGTTTCTCGATCCGCTCTAGAGGCAGATACTTTTTGGCCTTTTTTTCTCAGGATGTCAACTGCTTTTTCGAAGTCACCTTCAGCCTCTGTAAGGGCTTTCTTGCAGTCCATCATGCCTGCTCCGGTCATTTGTCTCAGTTTGTTTACGTCTTGTGCAGTAATTGCCATGGTAAAGTTCGTTTAGTTTATTCTGTATGGGCTTAGTTCCTCTTTTGCGAGAACGATGACCTTAAGATTATTCTTGGATAGGTCACCGAGATAAAACAAAAAATTGAACATAGACTTACGCCTGATGTTCAATTTTTGTAAAATATAGCATTGCTAAATTATTCTTGTGTTTCAGCGTCTACGGCTCTTTTTGCTTCTTCCTCTTCCGAAAGCTTAGCATCGTCTTTGTCTTTCTTACGCTCGGAAAGGCCTTCTTCAATGGCTTCGCCAAAAGCTTTTACCAAAAGAGAAACAGACTTAAATGCATCATCGTTAGCTGGGATAGGGAAATCTACCTCGTTTGGATTGGAGTTGGTATCAACCAAAGCAAAAACGGGGATTCCTAGTTTTTGAGCTTCCGCTATGGCAATGTGTTCTCTTTTGATATCCACCACAAATAGCGCTGCAGGAAGTCGGCTCAAGTCGGCAATACCTCCTAAAACTACCTCCATCTTATCTTTTTGACGGCTCACCATCAAACGCTCTTTTTTCGCTAAGTTTTTGTAAGAATCCTCTTTCATTAATTTTTCAAGAGAAGACATTTTCTTAAGCGACTTTCTAATGGTGGCAAAATTGGTCAACATACCACCCAACCATCTTTCGGTGACGTAAGGCATATTGAGACGTTGTGCTTCTGCAGCAACAAGGTCTTTTGCCTGTTTTTTCGTAGCGACAAACATGATTTTTTTGCCGGAACGAACGATTTGCTTGATTGCGTTGGATGCTTCTTCGAGGCAAGCAAGCGTTTTATTAAGGTCGATAATATGGATACCATTCTTCTCCATAAAAATGTATGGAGCCATTCTTGGATCCCACTTTCTCGTCAAGTGTCCAAAGTGAACACCAGCATCCAGTAAGTCTTTGTATTCTATTTTTGACATGAATGAAATTGGTTTCTATGAGGGGAAGAAATTTCCGATTAACGCTTGGAGAACTGGAATCTTCTTCTTGCTTTTCTTCTTCCTGGCTTCTTACGTTCTACCATTCTTGGGTCACGGGTAAGAAATCCTTCTTTTTTCAATGGAGATCTATGCTCTGCATCAAATTCACACAAGGCACGTGAAATGGCCATGCGTGCTGCTTCAGCTTGTCCTTTGATACCTCCTCCGTCTACGTTGATTTGTACATCGTAGGTACCTTCTACTCCTACCAAGGCCAAAGGTTGTTTCACCACAATTTGGTGCAATTCAAATGGGAAATATTCTTCAATTGCCTTGCTGTTTACGGTGATGGTGCCTTTACCAGGGGTCATGTAAATCCGGGCAACTGAAGTTTTTCTTCTCCCGATGGTGTTAATCATTTCCATGCGTTAGCAATTATATGGTGATGGATTTGGGCTGCTGTGCTGCATGAGGATGTTCAGGTCCTTCGTATACATACAGGTTGCCGTACAATTTGCTTCCTAATCTATTTTTTGGCAACATGCCTCGGACTGCTTTTTCCACAAGGATGGAAGAAGATTTTTGCTTCAACAATCTAGGCGTAGAAATGCGTTGCCCTCCTGGATATCCAGTGTGGCGTACATATATTTTAGCATCCATTTTGTCACCTGTCAATCTAACCTTGTCTGCGTTGATAACGATGACATTGTCTCCGCAATCCACGTTAGGAGTGAAGCTAGGCTTCGTTTTTCCTCTCAAGATTTTTGCAACCTCACTCGCCAAGCGGCCTAGAATGGCAGATTGGGCGTCTACGACTACCCATTGCTTTTCTACGGTAGAACTGTTGGCTGAGATGGTCTTATAGCTCAGAGTATCCACTTTGTAACTGTTTAATTTTTAGCGTATTATTTAATAATCGACCCCAAAAAGGGACACAAAGATAGAAGCATTTATTTTTCTATGCAAACTATTTTCAATCCTAATCCTTAATTTTCATGGATTTGGGATTATTTTTTTTTTTGCTTTGATTTTATCACCCCAATGGGCGAAGCTGTTTTACCTATTTTTTTCAAGTTGCTGCACCAAAACATTGAAATCCTTGGGATAGGGTGCATTTACGCTGATTTCCTTCCCATCTACGCCTAAAAATCGTATGGAGTAGGCATGTAAGGACACCCGCTGCATGATAGGGAGTTCCTCGGTCTGTTTTTTAAGGTTAAATCTTCGCTTGAGTGCCGAGAGGTAGACGGGCTTTCCTCCATAGAGCACGTCCCCGCTAATGGGAGAGTACAGGTAAGCCAGATGAACTCTGATTTGATGAAGTCTGCCTGTAATGGGCTTGCATTCTACTAAGGAATGGGTCAAGTAAGTGGCCAAGGTAGTTAAGACGGTTTGAGCAGGTTTTCCTTCTTTGGATATCTTGGCGACTCCTTTGGCAG
>JAJTDZ010000023.1 GCA_021298245.1 Algoriphagus sp.
CCAAACGCTTATCAAAGCTCCTTACCATCATGTCTGCACTTCCAGAATAGGTACGGGTATTTCCGTTGTTGTGGAAGTGATAGATTCTACTGTGCTCCAAAAAGTCCCCAACGATAGATAGCACCTCGATGTGCTCGCTTAGTCCCGGTCTTCCAGGGCGCAGGCAGCAAATACCCCTGACGATCAATTTGATTGGTACACCTTGTTGAGAGGCTCGATAAAGAGCATAGATAATTTCTGAGTCTTCTAAGGAATTGACCTTGATGAAGATGCCGCTAGGAAGTCCATTTTTTGCATGTTCTGCCTCTTGCTCAATAAAAGAGATGAGTTGAGCCCGCATGTCGTGCGGAGCAGTAATTAGATTCAGGTAATCGCTGGGTTGGGAATGGCCCGTGATTACGTTAAAAAATTCAGAGACATCGTTGGCCAAAACTTCATTGGTGGTCAGCAAGCCTATATCGGTATACATTCTTGCTGTATCCTCGTTGTAATTACCCGATCCCAGGTGCACGTATCGCGTGATTTCCTGATCGTCCTTTTTGACAATCAAAAGCAGCTTGGTGTGGGTTTTAAGATTGGAAATTCCATAGATCACAAAGCAGCCTGCCTTTTGCAATTTTTGTGCTTCTCGGATATTATTTTCTTCGTCGAAGCGCGCTTTGACTTCAAACAATACCGATACGTGCTTTCCATTTTCTGCCGCCCGAAGCAGGGCTTTGGTGATTCTGCTGTCTTTTGCCAATCGGTAAATTGTCATTTTGATGGCCATGACATCGGGATCATCGGCTGCATTTTCAATCAATTCCAATATACAGTCGATGTTGTTGTACGGATGATGAAGCAGAATATCGCGGTCTTTTAGAATTTCGAAAATATCCGCCCTCCCCTCTTCCGGATAGGAAAGAGGTTTTACCGGATCGGGAATATGAGGTAATCTTTCTCTAAATCTTTTATTTCCAATGATCTGCCAAAGGCCTGTAAAATCTATCATACTCGCCCGCTTGACAAGGAAGACGGAATCTTGTCGCAAGTTCCAGCGTTCCAACAGGGAGTTAAGCATCCATTTGGAGTATCCCTCTTCTATATCAATGCGGACCACACGCCCGGTTTTGCGCTCCATGAGCTTACGCTTTACCTCTTCCAAAAAGTTAGCGTCCATGTCCTCACTTTCCTCCAGGGTAAAGTCCCCGTTGCGGGTAATTCTAAACAAACTGACCGATTCAATTTCCACATTGCGGAATAGAGAAATTAAATTTTCTCGAATCACTTCTTCTATGGGAATCAGGGTAAGGGATTGATCCCGCTCAATCTCAAAAAAGCGGGGGATATTGGAAGGAATTTGAACAAAGCTCAGTTTCTTCATTCCCTTACGGTCTCCAGGACTTGTGGTCACCACCCCAAAGACCAGTAATTTATTCATCAAAATAGGAAAGGTCCTGTACCCATCGTACACCATGGGGGTAAGCATGGGATAGATGGCCTTGAGGAAGTACTGATGTACTTTCTCTTGCTCCTCCGGGGTAAGTTTGGATACATTGACCAAGGAAATCCCTTCTTGGTGCAGTTCGGGAAGAATGGTTTGTAAAAAGTGCTGTTGTTGTTCGCTATGGAAACGCTGGCAATCCTTCATCAGCTTTTCCTTGAAGGGCTCTTCCCTCAGACCAGAGTAATCCACCCGTTCTTTGTCGTAATCCAGGTAGTTGTACAGTGAGCCTACCCGAATCATGAAAAATTCATCCATGTTGGAGGCAGTGATGGCCAAAAACTTAAGTTTTTCAAAAATACTTCGGAACGATTTTTTGGATTGGTCCAATACGCGTTCGTTGAATTTCACCCAACTCAAGTCCCTGCTCACCAGGTCACTTTTTTGGATTATGGATTCGTATTTGTCTCCTGCTGCCAATATTCTAAGCGTTTACGTTCAACCAATTGCTACGGGAAATAGGTAATCTTGTTGGGTTCTACTCGTTTTTGTGTGAAAAAAAGGGGCTAAAAAGCCCCTATTGATTTAGGTATCGATTTTAGCATACTTCGCATTGCGTTCGATAAAGTCTCTTCGTGGAGCCACTTCATCCCCCATCAACATGCTAAAGAGGTGGTCTGCCTCGGCAGCGGATTCTATGGTCACCTGCTTGAGGGTACGGGTATTGGGATCCATGGTGGTAGACCAGAGCTGCTCAGGGTTCATTTCTCCCAGACCTTTGTAGCGCTGTATGCCCACGCTATCCTCTTTCCCATCCTTGGCCATTTCTGAAATCAACTTTTTGCGCTCCTCCTCCGTCCAGCAATAGCGCTCGTCTTTTCCTTTTTTCAATAAATACAAAGGAGGAAGAGCGATATACACGTAGCCCCTTTCCACGAGCGTTCGCATGTAGCGGAAAAACAAGGTAAGAATAAGCGTACGGATGTGAGACCCGTCGATATCGGCATCCGTCATGATGATGATCTTATGGTAGCGCAAGCCAGATAGGTCCAGTTCCTTGTCGTCGTTGACAGTTCCAAACTTTACCCCAAGGGCAGTTAGGATGTTCTTGATTTCGTCATTGTCGTAGATTTTATGTTCGTGAGCTTTTTCTACGTTCAATATTTTTCCCTTCAAGGGTAGAATGGCTTGAAAATCACGATCTCTTCCTTGCTTGGCCGATCCTCCTGCAGAATCCCCTTCCACCAAGTACAATTCACAAACTTCTGGATCAGAATTGGCGCAATCGGCCAATTTTCCAGGCAAACCTCCGCCGCCAAGGATATTTTTCCGCTGCACCATTTCTCGTGCCTTCCGGGCCGCATGACGGGCTTGTGCAGCCAAAATTACTTTCCCTACAATGGTCTTGGCTTCACGTGGATGCTCTTCCAACCAAGCCTGCAACACATCCGACACCGCCGAATCTACAAAACCAACTACATCGGAATTCCCCAATTTGGTTTTGGTTTGTCCCTCAAATTGAGGTTCTGCTACCTTCACCGAGATGACTGCCGTGAGTCCTTCCCTGAAATCGTCTCCTGAAACTTCAATTTTTAATTTTTCCAGCATTCCCGATTTGTCGGCATAGGCCTTGAGCGTACGGGTCAATGCTCGTCTAAATCCTGTCACGTGGGTACCCCCTTCGTAGGTATTGATGGTATTCACGTAGGAGACCACATTTTCGGTGTAGGAACTGTTGTAGTTCATCGCTACTTGCACGGGTACTTCTTGGTTGAGGGACTCGATGTAAATCGGGCTTTCAATGATTTTTTCTCGGGTTTCGTCCAGGTACTGTACAAATTCAATCAATCCACCTTCAGAGAAAAATTCATCCGATTTGGCTTGTCCATCTTCGATTTCACGCAAATCTTTTAAAAAGATTCGGATTCCTGCGTTCAAATACGCCATCTCTCGAAGCCGGTTGGCAATGGTTTCGTACTTGTACTCGGTCACTCCAAAGATGGAGTCGTCTGGTTTGAAATGAATGATGGTGCCCCGCTTTTCGGTTTTTCCTACTTCTCGCGCTGCATATTTGGGAATACCTATAGAAAACTCTTGTTCGGTAATCACCCCATTTCTGTGTACGGTAGCTTTTAAGTAGGTAGATAGGGCATTGACGCAAGAAACCCCCACTCCGTGAAGGCCTCCAGACACCTTGTAGGTATCCTTATCAAACTTTCCTCCCGCATGCAGCACAGTCAACACTACTTCTAGAGCCGATTTTTTTTCTTTGGGGTGCATGTCGGTGGGAATTCCTCTACCGTTGTCCTCTACCGTGATAGAATTGTCTTCATTTACGGTAACGTGAATGGTATCGCAGTGCCCTGCTAGTGCCTCGTCTATGGAATTGTCTACTACTTCCCAAATCAGGTGATGAAGACCTTTGATGCCCACGTCTCCGATATACATGGCGGGACGCTTTCTTACCGCTTCTAATCCTTCTAATACTTGAATATTGCCAGCGCCATAGTCTGCTGGGTTGCTCAGTTTTTCTTCACTCATACGTTTTGGAGTCCCTCAAACAAAGGGTGATTTTCCTTGAGGGTTTTGTCTCGTTTTAGTTGCCGCAATTTAGGAAAAAAAAGTGACTTCCTCAGGTTCTTTTCCAAAGACTTTGTAGGGAAAATTCCCAAGGAATATGTCACATCCCAAACCAAATAATATTCTGTTTTTTAAGCTTTTTAAAAAATCGAATAAAAATTTTTATATCTAAAAAAACGCTGTATATCTCTGATTTTCAGCGTTACATTTTTTTTGTTGTATTTTTTTACATTTTTTTTAAACAAATTTTTTTCGGCAAACTTAATTAGTTGTAAATGTTAGTTAACATCAACCAAAACCAAAAAAATTATGAATTACAGCATTCTATTAGACGTAGGAACAGCTGCCACTGATGCAACAGCTGCTGTCGCTAATTCAGTGGACCTTCCTTCACTTAAAGAAATCGATTCCTTAAAGGACGCGATTGCCATTACCTTCTTCATTGGGTACATGGCCATGTTAGCATCTTCAGTGTTTTTCTTCGTAGAAAGAGGCTCTGTAGACGGTAAGTGGAAACTTTCCCTTTTGGTATCCGCATTGATCACGGGTATTGCCGCAGTACACTATTATTACATGAGAGAATTCTACATGGAATATGGTGTGAGCCCTACCGCTTTGCGTTACGTAGACTGGACCTTGACGGTTCCTTTGATGTGCGTAGAGTTTTATTTGCTGACTAAGCCTTTTGGCGCCAAAGGTGGCACACTCTTTAAATTGATCCTAGCTTCAGTGGTGATGTTAGTGACTGGTCTACTTGGCGAAACAATTTTCAAAGAAGCTGGAGGAAACGTCCTATGGGGTTGGTTATCTACTGTAGGTTACTTATACATTGTGTATGAAGTATTTTTTGGAGATGTAGCCAAATTGACAAAAAGCTCCAACAGCCCAGCTTTAGGAAGAGCGATGTTCCTAATGAAGATTTTCATCACATTGGGATGGGCTATTTACCCAATTGGATACATGGTATTACCAGGTAATTACCTTAATACAGCCTTTGGTGGTAATGAAGCTTATATCGACTTGTTCTACAACATTGCTGATGCCATCAACAAAATTGGTTTTGGCTTGGTAGTTTACACAGTAGCAGTTGCTGAAAGCAGTAAAAAATAATTTTTAAAGGCTGTCTGAACCGGTGTTCAGGCAGCCTTTTCTTCTATGCGCCACTACGACTACATATTAGCAGGAGGAGGATGTGCAGGCTTGAGCCTGGTCTACCAACTTTTGGAGAGTAGCTTGAAGGAGGCGAATATTTTGATCATTGATCCCACCGAGGGAGAAATTCCCAACAAAACCTGGTGCTATTGGAGCACCGAAGCCCTTCCCATTCACCCAGAGTACGCTCGCTTTTCTTGGAAGTCCTTCTACTTAAAAGATACCCAAAAAAAGCTTTCCAAATCCTTCGAACATCTGGCGTATTACCACCTCAATTCTCATGATTTTTATGCCCATGTCTTGGGCAAAATTAAGGCTAACCCTCAAGTACATTTTTTAAAAGACGAAGTGATCCAGGTAAGCTCCACTGCTTCCTCAGCCCAAGTTGAAACCAAGTCTTACGGTAGCTTCCAATGCTCCTATGTTTTTGATTCACGCATTTGTAGCAATGAGAATACCCAAAATCTTTTAAATCAAGTTTTTATCGGTCTAAGAATCAAAAGCGAAACAGCCCTATTTGACCCAAAGAGTTTGGGCTTGATGGATTTTGATACCGAAGCTTCCACTGACTTTGATTTTGTATATACCCTCCCGTTTGCTACCCATGAAGCGCTGATAGAATACACCGCTTACACCACGCAAGAGCGAGAGGAACAAGTGTTGCTGGACGCATTGACTTCTTACTTAACTAAAAAGTATGGGACCATTTCCTACGAAATTCAATTTCGAGAATCTGGAAAAATCCCCATGACTACAAGAAATTTGTTTGCCCCAAGCCAAAGTCGGCTCGTTCCCTTGGGAACAGCTGCAGGATGGACCAAACCTTCCACGGGGTATACCTTTGCCCTTATCCAAGAAAATTGTGCGCAAATCGTAAAGCAACTCGAACAAGGGCATCTTAAGAACTTAAAATTTCCCAGAAAAAAGCGTTTTATATTTTACGACAATATTCTTCTCACCATTGCACACAGGTGGCCTAAAAAACTTCCAGGAGTATTTCTCAATCTATTCTCAAGTGCTTCTCCAGATTTGGTATTTCGCTTTTTATCTGAAAAAACTTCTTTTAGAGAAGAAATACGGCTTTTATCGGGACTGAAATTTGGAATTTTTATAAAAGGACTCCTGCGCTATGGCACGCATTGAAAAGCTCGCTAAAGGAACAGGAATTGTCCTTGCCTTTACTTTTTTGATTTTTCCACAACTCCCCCCTTTCCTCCACTACGGACTATTTGGGTGCACCTTGCTTTTTGTAGGTATCCCCCACGGGGGTATTGACCACCTCATCCACAATCCTCAAATAGGCAAGCAAGGATTGGTTTACTTTATCTTTCGCTACTTGCTGGTGATGCTCGGTTATGCTTTGCTCTGGTGGCTGTTACCCCTTGGCGCTTTACTCGCCTTTTTACTCATGTCTTCTTACCACTTTGGACAATCTCATTTTTTAGATCGACTTAGAAATTCCTCCGGAGAAGCCTGGCTTTATCTCATCAAAGGCAGTTTTTTCTTAGCAATTCTCCTTTTTGGAGACTGGGAAATGACCCAAAAAATCCTCCAGCCTATCCTAAACTTGTCCTTCACCGAATTGCAGCGTCTAGGAATCGTAGGTGGACTTATGGCTAGCTCTTTACTTATACAGGGTTTGCTGGGGCGAACTTTCACTGCAGGGGATGCTGTTGATTACTTAATTTTGGCTCCTCTGCTCTATTTCAGTCCTTTACTGGTGGGGTTCAGCATCTACTTTGGACTTTGGCATTCCCTTCCTAGCATGCTAGCAGAATACGAATACCTGAAAAAGTATCCAGCATTCAGTACCCCGCTAAAGTTTTGTTTGCAATTACTTCCCTTTTCAGGCATTAGCTTACTTGGGATTGCTCTTCTCTTTGGGGTAGGCATTCGGTATTTGCCTACTCAAGAACTCTATTTGCTTTTCTTTGTGATGCTCTCGCTCATCTCTTTACCACATATCCTTTACATGGATACTTTTTTGAGGGAAAAAGTTAGTATTGACTCGTAGTCAACATAACCAAGGTGCAGGCGTTTAAAGCTTCTATCCCTGCTGCTTTAGCCCGAGCATAAAAGGCAGGATTCTCCGTTCCAGGATTAAAAATAATTCGTTTGGGGTGAAGGCTCAACAAATAATCCATCCATTGCTCCTGGTTCTTGGGCCCTAAATACAAGCTTAGGGTATGGATTTCTTTAAGGGCTGGTTTTTGTTGCAAATCCAAAATGTCCTGACCTAGGACATTTCCTTTTTTAATCCCGATAGGGATAAAAGGGAATCCCTTTTGCTGCAACAATTGTGCTGCGGAGAAGGCGTACCGTTCGGGATTTTCTGAGGCTCCCACAAGGAGCGTCATCGTAGACTTATTCTGGTCTTTTTCCATATACCCTGTCCCGTTCAAAGGTATCCATATGCCTGTGCTTTTTACTTTCGTAAATATCGGCTAGCGTGATGAGAATGCCCGTTTCCTCCACTTCACCAAACTCATCGGTTAGGGCAGTACCAAAGGACTTCATGCTCGGAGATAGGTTCATGTAGGTGTTGATCAGGGGAGGAATGTTTTCTCCCCAAGCCCTAACTTTCCCATTTAAGACCTTGTAACCTTCCTTGTACTCCAAGCCTTCAAAGGGATTGGCTTGAGATAAAATATCGGTTTCATAGGTCAAGTAAAGCTCCTTCTTAGGCCTTACTAAACCTTGAGGATCAGGAAAATAATGATTTAAAAAATAGAGCAATAGGTCCCTAGCTTCTCGATGGTAATGGGGATACATGGTTACTTTTCCAAAGAGATATTTGATGTCTGGATGAAGCAGAACCACAGCGCCCAGGCCATCCCACAAGTTGTCCAAGCTAAACATTCCCTTTCGATTGTCTACACTGGGTTGGTACTTGGGTTGGACAAAAGACCTACCCAATTCCAAGGTATAGGGCAAGTAGTCTTTTACAAACTCAGGAGAGAAATCAAATAAATGGGTAGTAGACAAGCGGATGGAACCGTCAGGCCCCAGGGCATCCTTGCAGCATATCAATCGGTAGCCAGCAACGATTTCCTCATCTTCCTCATTCCAGGTGATCAATTGATGGTAGCAGTGTTCACTGGTATCGTTGTGATCTAAGTCTACTTCTTTTCCGGTCCCCCCTCCTGCTGCTCTAAAAGTCAATTCTCTGAGTCTTCCTATTTCTCGGACTACCTGAGGCGCATTGTGATAATTAACCAAGTAGACCAGGTTGTCTCCATTGTTGGTGTAGCGCAGAAAACGTTCTGGGGTGAGCTCTGCCTTCAATAGCTCTCTAGCTACAGGGGGAATTAGTGCTGTGGGCTCAGTCATTTTGTTTTCCAAGTTCATAAACCTTTTCTTTCATGTAATCTGCCCATTGTGCATCGCTAAGATCCTCGGTAAAATGGGTAGACGACACGGGCTTCCCAAGAGTAATTTGTATAGTATTTCCACGCTGTCTATACATTTCATCCACCAACCAAAACATTTCAATATTGGCTTTAATCCCTAGTTTTTTCCTGATGTTAGCAAGATTGTAAAAAAAAGTGGAATTCCTACCTGAAATATGGCAAGGAATAATATCAAGTTGGTTTTTTTTGGCTTTCGCAATAAAACTTTTCTTCCAAAGCAAGTCTTTGATTACCCCATCCTGTTTTCGAGAGACCAATCCTGCGGGAAAAATCAATACCGCATGACCCTCTGCATAGACTTGCTCTATGATTTGGTTAGCCTCCGGTGAATTCTTTCCATACTTGTTGACCGGCACAAAATGAGGTTCAAAGTTATTGAAGGTCATCAAGAGGTCGTTGACCAACAGCCGGACATCTTTTCGGTACTTGCCTATGGCATGCAAAAAAGCAATCCCATCCAAGCCTCCCAAAGGGTGATTGGATGCCAATATTACCCCTCCCGTCTTGGGAATATATTCTGCACCTACCACAGTCACCTTCATCTCAAACTCCTGGATCAGGGCTGCAGCGAAATCTAAGCCTTTTTTTTCTAAGTGCTTGTTGAGCACCTGATTGAGCCAGGCTTCGTGCGTCACTCGCTTGACATAGCGTAGCAAAAATCCAGGCATCCATTGGAGTAAGCGTGGATTTTTAGCAGCAATGGCCTTTTCTATGTCTATAAACTTGGCGGGCATGGTAAAAATGAGGGAAATAGAAGGTTTAAAGGATTAAATGCCAGAGGAACGGTAGTCAAAAATAGAAAAAAATAGCACTAAATCAGGGAGCATACTTTAAAGGAATCTATAGATCCTTGAAAACCAGCAAATTTTTTCTCCTTCCCTAGCAAAATTTCTAATGTCAACTACTAGGGCTAGCCTAAAAGGAAAAGATTGCCTTAGACCAAAAGGAATTCCGTAGTTTTGTATTTATGCATGATTCCATTCTTTCCCTCTGTCCTGGCCCTTGGAAAGGGTATGAATTGATTGATACGGGCGGTTTTGAAAAATTAGAACGCTTTGGCAATTACATCCTTAGTCGTCCCGAACCTCAAGCCATTTGGGATAAAAGCCTTCCTGAATCGGAATGGAGAAAAATGGCCCATGCGCATTTTGCCAAGGAAAAAAACAATCCTGAAAAAGGGCAATGGCAACAGTTGAAAGCCATGCCCCAACAATGGCAAATCAGCTATGAAAATGAAGAAGGGCTAAAAATGAAATTGAACCTGGCTCAAACTTCCTTTAAGCATATCGGTCTTTTCCCAGAGCAAGCGGTGAATTGGGATTACTTGTATTCCAAACTTAAATCCTTTCCTCAGGGCACTCCCAAAGTATTGAATCTCTTTGGCTATACGGGCGCAGCCAGTGTGGCAGCTAGAGCGGCAGGAGCCGAGGTATCTCATTTGGATGCGGTCAAACAAGTAGTCACCTGGACCAAACACAACATGGAATCTTCAGGCCTAGACGGGATCCGATGGATAGTAGACGATGCTATGAAATTTATCAAAAGAGAAGCAAGAAGAGGCAATGTATACCAAGCCATAGTCATGGATCCTCCCGCTTACGGAAGAGGCCCAGAAGGGGAAAAATGGGAATTAGAAGAACAAATCAATGAAATGCTGAAAACCTGCAAGGAAATTCTTGATCCCAAGCATCACCTCTTGCTGCTCAACATGTACTCCTTGAGCTTTTCATCCCTGATCGCAGCCAACCTCATCCAATCTACTTTTGGAAAGGTAGCTCATGCGTCCCATGGAGAGCTTTTCCTTCAGGAAAGTCAAGGAAAAAGGCTGCCATTAGGGATTTTTTACCGATTTTCTAGTTTTTGACTTTCATTCAAAATTATGAACCATCGTTCTCTTTTTCTAGCGCATGTGGCTCAAACGACCGATTTTCCTCTAGCTATAGAGGTAGAGAGAGCAGAGGGAGTTTACCTTTATGGGCCAGAGGGAAAGAAGTACATGGACTTAATTTCTGGAATTGGGGTGAGCAACGTAGGCCATCGCCATCCCAAGGTCCTAGAAGCCATACGTAACCAATTAGACCGCTACCTCCACCTCATGGTCTATGGGGAATACATACAATCCCCTCAAACACTACTGGCAAAAGCCTTGATTAACACGCTACCCAAACCATTGGACAACGTATATTTTGTCAATAGTGGTTCGGAAGCCATAGAAGGAGCCATGAAATTGGCTAAAAGATATACCCAAAGACAAGAAATTCTTTCCTGTGCACAAGCGTACCATGGAAGTACCCAAGGAGCCTTGAGCCTAGGAGGAAACGAGTCCTTGAAGAGAGCCTACCGCCCCTTACTTCCGGGTACTTCTCAAATCTGCTACGGGAGCTTTTCTGATTTAAGTAAAATTTCGGAAAATACGGCCGCCGTGGTCATCGAAACCATTCAAGGAGAAGCAGGTGTTCGGATTGCCTGTAAGGAATATTTTAATGCCTTGAGAGCCCGTTGTGATCAAACAGGCACCCTCTTGGTTCTAGATGAAATACAAACAGGGTTTGGTCGAACGGGTAAGTTTTGGGGCTTTGAGCACATGGAAGTAATCCCTGATGTGGTGGTTTGCGCCAAGGGAATGGGCGGTGGCATGCCTATAGGTGCTTTTATAGCCAACAAAGAGGTCATGAGCGCATTCAAGTCCAATCCCATGTTGGGCCACATCACCACCTTTGGGGGGCATCCCGTATCCGCAGCAGCCTCCTTGGCTACCTTACAGGTGATACGGGAGGAACAACTGCTCCCCCAAGTGGAAGAAAAAGCCCAGTTAATTAAATCGCTGCTCGTTCACCCCAACATCAAAGCTATTCGACACAAAGGGTTGATGATGGCCGTGGAGTTCGAATCCTTTGACCTCCTCAAACGCATTATTGATCGGGCCATTGGCTTAGGGGTGATTACGGATTGGTTCTTGTTTTGTGACGACAGCATGAGAATTGCACCTCCTTTGACCATTACCAAGGAGGAAATATCCCAAGCTTGCCACCTTATTTTGCAGGCCATAGAAGAAGAGTCCTTGGTTAATCCCTAGTTTTTTCCATAAAAAGCGAGTTTTAATGCGTAAATTCACCTGATTTCTTACTATCCTTTCCCATGAAAAAATTTCTTTACATACTAGGCATTCTCTTTTTTATTCTCATTCTTTCCCTGCTAGGATTTATTTACTGGAATAGCCCCCAGTACGATGGTGAAGTGGCTATTGATGGTTTGTCTGAGGAGGTAGAGATTCACTTTGATTCCTACGGGGTACCCCATATCTATGCACAAAACCAAACCGATGCCTACCGTGCCTTGGGATACGTACACGCCCAAGAGCGTCTTTTTCAATTGGAAATGATGAGAAGGGTGGGTTCGGGTACCTTGGCAGAATTGCTGGGACCTGAAGTACTCCAAATAGATCAATTTTTCCGTACCCTAGGTATTCCCAAGCATGCCAAAGAAAGTACTCAAGCCTTACTAGCCCAAGGCAATTCTCCTTGGAAAAGTGCCGCAGAAGCCTATATCGATGGAGTAAATCAATTTATTGCTGAAGGAAAATTACCTGTAGAATATCTTCTTTTGGGAGCTAGCCCCAGACCTTACAGTCTAGAAGACATGCATGCCGTTTTGGGATACATGTCATTTACTTTTGCCATGGGCTTGAAAACAGACCCCTTGGTCACGGAAATTTCCCGTAAATGGGGGCCGGAATATCTCAGTTCCCTGGCAGTAAATACGCTCCCCTCTCACCACGTGATCCCGGTGAATTATAACGATTCCTTGGGACATACTCCTGATCCCCAAACTCCTAGCCTCAGCGCAGTTCTGGATCGCTTGCCCGTTCCCCTACTCCAAGGATCCAATGCCTGGGTCATTTCTGGGAGCAGAACCGAATCTGGAAAAGTACTTTTCGCCAACGATACCCACATTGGATTTGCTTCTCCTTCCGTATGGTTTGAAGCACATGTAGAATACCCAGGATTTAGCTTTTATGGCAATCACTTGGCAGGAATTCCCTTTGGGATGGTGGGGCATACCCGACACCACAGTGTAGGATTGACCATGTTTGAAAACGACGATCAAGACTTTTTTGAAGAAAAACTCAACCCTGCAAATCCCAATGAAATCATTATTGGTGATTCAATTTTTCCCATCACCTCTCGCACCGAACTGATTCAGGTAAAAGGTCAAGATGCAGTGGCTATGGAAGTGAGGGAAACTCCGCATGGCCCCATTCTCAACCCTGTGGTCAAAGAAATCGCTGCCATGACCTCTAATCCGGTATCTTCCTGGTGGGTCTTCCTTCTTGAGCCTTCCCGCGCCCTAGAAGCTGTATACCAAATCAACCACGCCAGCTCCCTGGAGGATGTGGCTCACGCCGCCTCCTTGATCCATGCTCCTGGACTGAATATCATGTATGGCGATAGTGTGGGAAATATCGCTTGGTGGGCAGCTGCCAAGCTACCTATCCGAGGAGCCAAAGCCGATGCTAAGATTTTTGCAGATGGCTCTAATCCGGAAGCTCAACCCCAAGGGTGGTACCCTTTTTCAGAAAATCCACAAAGCATCAATCCTAGTTCTGGGTTTGTTGCCTCGGCCAACAATCAACCTGATTCCACCAGGTCTGGTCTCTTTGTACCGGGTTACTACTACCCTGGAGAACGCTGGAACCGTATAGCAAAAACCATCACGTCAAGAGAAGATTGGGATCAAGAATCCCTACAAGATTTGCAACTCGAAACGGTAAATGAAGTGTCGGTACAAAATGCTACTTTCCTCCTTTCTCAAATAAAAAAAGAGGATTTTAGTGCCCAAGAAGCTATTTTGCAGGAACTTGAAGAATGGGATGGGGATCATGATTTGGGTCTTACAGCCCCTACGCTATACTACAAATGGCTGTACCACACCCTTCGACTCTCCATGGAGGATGAACTTGGAAAAGAGGGATTTGAACGGTACCTCCAGACTTTTGTCATGATCGGAAGTACCCAGCACTTCCTCACTCAGGAAAACAACAAATGGTGGGACAAGAAAAATACTACCCCAAAAGAAAGTAAGGCCGAAGTGATCCACGAAGCCCTTCGCCTCAGTTTGGATGAACTTACTCAGCAATTTGGAGAAGATGCAGTCGATTGGAAATGGGAAAAGGCGATTACCGTAGAGCATCCCCATCCCCTAGGTGCCAAAAAACCCTTGGACAAGCTTTTCAATGTGCGTACCGAAGCCGTAGAAGCAAATGAAGAAGCGGTAAACAAACTGGCTTTTAAACTCAACGGTACTGGAATCTACCCGGTTACTTCTGGACCAGCCATGCGTATCCTGTTGGACTTCAATGAGGTGGAAGAGTCGGTATCCGTGTTGCCTACGGGTAATTCAGGAAATAGATTTAGCAAGCACTATTCAGACCAAAAAGATCTTTATGTGGAAGGCAAGTACCGACCGCAATTGATGAATAAGGAAGAAATTTTGGATGACGCAAAAGGAACGCTGAAGCTGGTACCGAGGAGATAGCAGAAATTTGTTCAAGGTACCATATACAATGTTTGAAATACGAAGTACGAAGTACGAAATACGAAATACGAAATACGAAATACGGATTTGTACAAAGTACTAGGTACAATGTACCTTACAAAATAGGATTGCTTTAAAAATGAACTAGCAGAATACCCCTGCTAACATTGTTCCATACTTGGTACTTGGTACTTGGTACTTGGTACATAAAAAAGTACCCGCCTGCGGCTGGCAGGCGAAATACGGGATTGAAAATATCGAATGCCGAACGTCGAACTCCAAATATTGAATTGAAACATCCAATTACCCCAATGCCCTACTTTGTACTTGGTACTTCGTGCTTTGTACAACATACTTGATACTTCCTACTTGATACTTATGTCTAAATCCTACCCCATACAAAAATCCGAAGAGGAATGGCAGCAGCAGCTGGATCCATTGTCTTACGAAGTGTTAAGAAAGAAAGGCACAGAAAGGCCCTTTACAGGTGCTTACACCCTTAATAAGGAAACAGGCATCTACTCCTGCAAGGGTTGTGGTAATCCCATTTTCCACTCCGAGGCCAAATACGATAGCGGCTGTGGTTGGCCTAGCTTTACCCAACCCATCCGACCCGAGGCCATTCAAGTGCAGATGGACTACAGCCACTTCATGATTCGCGAAGAAATCCTTTGTTCCTCCTGTGGTGGTCACCTGGGCCACCGATTTCCGGATGGACCCCAAGCGGCAGGAGGCATTCGCTACTGCATCAATTCGGTAAGTATGGAGTTTGGGAAATAGTATAATGTACATTGTACAAAGTACGAGGTACGAAATACGAGGTACGGAATTGAAAATATCGAATGCCGAATTTCGATTTTTGAATGAAGAAGTAGAAAACATACTCTTACTCGAATCCCCTACTTGCCTGCCTACCGCAGGCAGGGTACTTCGTACTTGGTACTTGGTACAAAAATTTTATATTTGCTCTCGAAATGAAATCAAACGCAGCAAATCTTATTTTTTCTTTGCCAGCACAGGTACACCACCTGAAGCATCATTTCCATCATTCCTCCTGAGAGGAAGACTACACACCCACCCGGTGAAGCCAATGACAGGGATTTGGCGATGAACCACCCGAGTTCCCTTACTAAAAATTTTAATTTTCATTCCTTATGGATCAACTTGTACGCATTGCCGTTCAGAAAAGCGGCAGACTTTCCGATGATTCCTTGAACCTCATCAAAGAATGTGGTATCAAATTTTACAATGGCACAGGAAAACTTAAATCCACCTCCACCAACTTTCCAGTTGAGTTTTTATTTCTAAGAGATGACGATATTCCTGGATATGTAGCAGACGGCGTGGCAGACATGGGCATAGTAGGCCACAACGAAGTAGCAGAAAAAGCCAAGGAAGTAGTCCTTCTCAAAAAACTAGGATTTTCCAAATGCCGGCTTTCCCTGGCCATACCTAAGGGTACTCCCTATTCCTCAATAAGTTATTTTGATGGCAAAAGCATTGCTACCTCCTATCCCAACATCCTTGGAAATTTTCTAAAGCAACATCAGATCAAGGCAGAAATCCACGAAATCTCTGGATCGGTAGAAATCGCCCCAAGCATAGGCCTGGCCGATGGTATTTGCGATTTGGTAAGCTCTGGATCTACCCTCATGATGAATGGGCTAAAGGAAGTAGAAGAAGTATTTACTTCCGAAGCCGTGTTGATTGGGAATCCCAAATTGACGGATTGGAAAAAAACAATCCTAGACAAACTCCTGTTTCGAATAAACGCCGTACAAACAGGAAAAAGCAACAAATACGTCCTCATGAATGTGCCCAATAGCGCAATACCCAAAATCATCCAATTGATCCCTGGGATGCGGAGCCCTACCATTTTGCCCCTAGCTGAGGAAGGATGGTCTTCGGTACATTCGGTCCTGAGCGAAGAACAGTTTTGGGAAAATATGGACGAGCTTCGAGCTGCAGGCGCAGAAGGAATCCTTGTGGTGCCTATAGAAAAAATGGTGATCTAATTCTTTTATCCCTAGAATCATGAAAATCCTCCTAGACCCAAGCCCTGAACAAGCAAAAAAGCACCTGGAAAGACCTGCGGTGAATTCCAAAAAAATGAGGCAAATCGTAAAGCCTATTTTTGAAAAAGTCGCACTGTCTGGAGATAAAGCTTTAAAAAAGTTTGCTAAAAAATTTGACCAGGTCCACTTAGATTCCCTTTTGGTCAGTGCCGAAGAGATCGCCTCGGCCAAGGGAAAGGTAAGTAAAGCGCTGCAAAACGCCATGGCACTTGCCAAGGCAAATCTTGAAAAATTTCATGCAGCACAAGCCAGTCCCGAGCTACACCTAGAAGTCATGCCCGGGGTCACCTGCAGTAGAAAAAGTGTCCCCATTCAGCGCGTAGGCCTTTATATTCCAGGTGGCACTGCTCCCTTGTTTAGTACCGTGCTCATGTTGGGTGTCCCTGCCCAACTGGCAGGTTGCCAAGAAATTGTCCTGTGTAGCCCGTGCAATGCAAAAGGTGAAATCCACCCAGCCATTTTGTATGCCGCCTCCCTAGTTGGGATTCAGAAAATCATCAAACTTGGAGGTGCCCAAGCCATTGCCGCGATGACATTCGGCACTGCCTCTGTGCCCAAAGTGGATAAAATATTTGGGCCTGGCAACCAATACGTAACTGCTGCCAAGCAATTGGCTACCCAATTTGGAGTGGCTATAGACATGCCAGCAGGACCCTCCGAAGTGTTGGTCTATGCCGATGAACAAGCCATTCCCTCTTTTGTAGCTGCTGACCTCCTCTCGCAAGCAGAACATGGGGTAGACTCCCAGGTGGTCTTGGTCGCTACCTCCTCCACTTTTGCAGAAAAAGTACAAGAAGAAATTGAAGTTCAACTTAAAAATCTTCCACGTAAAGATATAGCAAACAAAGCTTTATCTCATTCCTGTATTTTGGTTATCGGGGACAGAAATCAAGCCCTGGAAATCATCAATTCCTATGCCCCAGAACATCTTATTTTAGCTGGCAAGCATGCAGAAAAAGTTGCTCCTCTCCTATCCAATGCAGGCTCGGTATTCATTGGAAATTTTACTCCCGAAGCGGCTGGAGATTATGCCTCAGGCACCAACCATACCTTGCCCACCAACGGATTTGCACGAAGCTACAGTGGAATTTCTTTAGATAGCTTTGTGAAAAAAATCACTTATCAAAAAATCTCACCCAAAGGACTACAAAACCTAGGTCCGGCAATCGAGATCATGGCAGCCAGCGAAGAGTTGGACGGCCACAAAAGGGCAGTTAGCCTAAGACTAGAATACATAAAACAGAAGAAATCATGAGCGTAGACCTCGCTTCCCTTCTCAGGCCCCACCTGCTCCAACTGCAGCCCTATACCTCAGCTCGAGACGAATATAGTGGCAAGGAAGGAGTTTTTCTAGATGCCAATGAAAATCCATTTGGGTCTAGCACCTTGCAGGAATACAACCGCTACCCTGACCCCTATCAAAGCACTTTGAAAGAGCAAATCGCCAAAATAAAAGGCGTAAGAACCTCCCAACTCTTCTTAGGTAATGGATCGGACGAGGCCATAGATTTATTGATTCGTGCCTTTTGCGCACCCGGGGTAGATCACGTCCTTTTACTTCCACCCACCTACGGAATGTATGGGGTAAGTGCAGCCATCAATGGAGTAGAAGCCCGTCAAGTACCTCTCACACCAACGTTTCAGTTGCAACCCGATAAGATTCTTGCAGAAACAGATACCCGTTCCAAAATTCTTTTTATCTGTTCCCCCAACAACCCCTCCGGAAACGACATGAATCGAGAGGATGTTCTTTTTTTGATCTCACATTTTCCAGGAATTGTGGTGGTAGACGAAGCCTACATTGACTTTAGCCCACAAGAAAGTCTGATCGCCGCATTGGATCAATACCCCAACTTGGTGGTCATGCAAACCCTTTCCAAAGCCTGGGGATTGGCTTCCCTACGCCTAGGAATGGCTTTTGCTGGTGAAGAAATTATTGCTATTCTCAATAAAATCAAGCCTCCATACAACATCTCTGGGTTGACTCAGGAAACAGTATTGCAGGCCTTAGAAAATAAAACCCAGGTGGATGAGTTTATTCGTCAAATCTTGGTTGAGCGTGCTTATTTGCGGGGCAAACTGGAAAAATTACCCTACATTCTCCACGTGCATCCTTCCGATGCTAACTTTTTGTTGGTTCGAGTAGCTGACGCAAAAAAGGTCTACGAGCGATTAATACAAGATAAAATCATCGTTCGCAGTAGAACAAGCGTGCTGCATTGTGAAGGATGTCTACGAATCACCGTAGGAACCAGAGCAGAATCCAATTCCTTATTAAAAGCTTTGGATCGTATCCACTCGGAACAGCCCTAATTTCACCTTTATCACCCAAGTGATCCCATGAAAAAGAAAGTACTCTTTATAGATCGAGACGGCACCATCATCAAAGAGCCTCCCGTTACCTTTCAAATCGACTCTCTTGAAAAATTAGAATTTGTTCCCAAAGCCATTTCCAACCTTCGGAAAATAGCGGAAGAACTTGACTACGAGTTGGTACTGGTCAGCAACCAAGACGGTTTGGGAACAGACTCATTTCCCGAAAAGGATTTTTGGCCTGCACAATACAAAATGCTCAAAACCTTAGAACAAGAGAATGTGCATTTTTCAGCCATTCACATCGACCGAAGTTTTGAGCACGAACAAGCACCTACCCGAAAACCTAGAACGGGAATGCTCACTAGCTACTTTAGCGAGGCATACGATTTGGAAAATTCATTTGTCATTGGAGATCGCATCACAGATGTCCAACTCGCAAAAAATTTAGGTTCCAAAGCCATTTTTCTAGGGAAGTCTCAGGAAGGAGCAGCATTTTCCGCTCAAGATTGGGATGATATTTATACCTATTTAAAACTTCCTCCACGACAAGCCAGCGTCTTAAGAAAGACTTCTGAAACGGATATTTCCATAGAATTGAATTTGGACGGCTCTGGTACATGCTCCATCTCTACCGGCCTTCATTTCTTTGACCACATGCTCGAGCAATTGGGCAAGCACGGAGGCACGGACCTAAAAATTCAGGTAAAAGGAGACCTTCATATTGACGAACACCATACCATAGAAGATACCGCACTTGCTCTAGGAGAAGCTTATTCCAAAGCCCTTGGAGATAAAAAAGGTATCTATCGCTATGGATTTGTCCTTCCCATGGACGATGCCCTAGCCCAAGTAGCCATAGATTTTGGAGGCAGACCCTGGTTGGTGTGGAACGCTAGCTTTACCCGAGAAAAAATAGGTGATATGCCTACGGAAATGTTTTTTCATTTCTTTAAATCCTTTTCTGATGCAGCCAAATGTAACCTAAACATCACCTTGACGGGAGAAAACGAACACCACAAAATAGAAGCCGCATTCAAGGGCTTGGCAAGAGCAATCAAAATGGCCGTGCAGCGTGACCCCAAAAGCTTGAATCAATTACCCAGTACCAAAGGGATGCTTTGAATTGAAATCTTGAAGGAAAGGAATTTCAAAATGGGTTCTTTTGGCTTTCCTTACTTTCCCAATAGCCTCTTTCGGAGGGCGGCTTGGTAGTTGGGGATAGCTTGGTCTGCCAGACCCAAAAACAAATAGGGTTCAATCAATTCGAGTTCCATCAAATGAAACACCCCATTGATCTCCACCCCATCCACTCGGGCGTACAGGGTATTTTTAGCAAATCGGTCCACCAAAGCCTGGGCCGCAGACAGCATGGCTTCACGGGGCTCCATGGCCCGAATGCTGCCCCCATAGTAATGCTGCACCCTAAAATCGGAAGCAGCAGGGGATTTGAGCACTGCATGAGAAAATACTTCATTGAAAAAAATGAGGGAGTACTCACCTACATGCTCTATTTCTTGAATAAATGCTTGAACCAAAAAATCTTCCTCTAGCAACCAGGAGGCAACTTGTCTTTCAAGGGTAGAGTCTCCCTCCTTTTTTAATTTGCAGGTTTTATTGGCCCCGCCACTCACCAAGGGTTTGAATACCAAAGTGTCCGATCCTAAGTCTTGGCGAAATCGAGGCAGATCAAGCATACTTCCTTTAGGTAGTAGCTTTCCGGCAATGCAAGGAAATCCTGAAGACTCTATTTCCATCAAATAGGACTTGGAAGAATTCCATCGCAATATTTCCGTCTCATTGAGCGTGGGGATTCCCAACTTTTCCAAATGTGCAATCCAAGACAAAAAAGCAGGGTAGTGATCGAAGTAATCCCAAGTAGACTTAATCAATACGTGAGAAAATCGAGACCAATCCACCTCGGGAGCTGACCAAGCAACTAGCTCATGGGAAATCCCCAATTGGGTAAGAATTGCCTTGGCCAGGGCATCCTCATCGAGGGCATTGGCATCGTAAGCTCCTGTAGAAATGTAACTAGCGATGGCTACGTGCAGCATGGGATTTTTTTTGCAAACATACTACTTCCTTCTTTTCGAGCATTGCTTTCACTGAAAATCCATCAGAACCCTTATTTTTGAAAATTGATCTTCCCATGAGCCACCGTAAACTCGTCATCATCCCTACTTACAACGAACTGGAAAACATCCACGAGATGGTACAGACGGTCATGTTGTTGGAAGGTAATTTTGAGTTGCTGGTGATAGACGATGCTTCTCCAGACGGTACTGCGGCGCAAGTAAAAATGCTTCAAGACTCTTTCCAAGGGAGGTTGCATCTCCTGGAGCGAGAAGGAAAATTGGGCTTGGGCACTGCTTATATCGCTGGTTTTAACTGGGCACTTGCCCAAGGTTATGATTTTGTCTTTGAGATGGATTGTGATTTTTCCCATGATCCCAAGGACTTGATTCGGCTTTACGAAGCCGTTAAAAACAGGGATTACGATCTGGCCATTGGTTCCCGCTACATCACCGGAGTCAATGTGGTCAACTGGCCCATGGGACGGGTGCTCATGTCTTATTTTGCCAGCAAATACGTGCGCTTGATCACAGGACTACCTATTCAGGATGCTACTGCAGGATTCAAATGCTACCACAGAAGTGTATTGGAAGGAATCTCACTTGAAAAAATTCAATTTATAGGCTATGCCTTCCAAATCGAAATGAAGTTCACCGCTTGGAAACTCAAGTTTAAACTGGTAGAAGTTCCCATCATTTTTACCGATCGGACCAAAGGTCAATCTAAAATGAGCCCAAATATATTTAGAGAAGCGGTCTTTGGAGTCATTTGGATGAAACTCAAAAGCATTTTCAAACCCTACAAACTAGTCAAAGCGAATTGACTTTACCGGATCTACCCTGGAGATAAATCCCACCGGTATCCACAGCACCACGGCAGTGAGTAGGATCAATCCCAAATTGAGCAGTAAAAAAGCAGGCCAATTCCAATCAATAGGTACAGCCGGCATGTAATAGCTTGCTGGGTCTAAGGGAATCAGGTGAAAATAGTATTGCAATCCCCCAATAATCAAACCTACTGCATTACCGAGCAATAGTCCTTTCCCCAAAATATGGAGTCCACTCCAGAAAAACAGTCTACGAATTTGGGAGTTTTTTGAACCCATGGCCTTTAAGATGCCAATCATTTGGGTTCGCTCCATGATCAGAATAAATAAAATTGCCCCCAGATTCACCAAAGCCACCACCCCAATTAAGGTGATAAATACGATGACATTGGTGTCTAATAACTTTAGCCAGTCAAAAATATCCAAATACCGTTCCCTACTGTCGATGAGCCGTAGGTCATAATCCAATTCCTCTTCGATGAGCGTGGCATAGTCGTCAGAATGTGTGGGATCCTTGAGGTGAATTTCTAATCCTCCCACCTGCTCTTTGGACCAGCCGTTAAGATTACGAATGGTTTGAAGTTCTCCTAAAATCACCTGCTCGTCAAAATTTTCCAAATACGTCTCAAAAATGCCTACCACCTCTACCCGTCTAAATCGGGGAGGCTGCTGTACAAAATACAAAGTCACCTTATCCCCCAGCTGGAGTAGAAGCTTATTGGCCACTAGTTTACTGACCAAAATCTCATTGCTTACGCCAGAATCTGGAAGATGCAACATCCTGCCTTCTACCAAGTACTTTGCAAAACCTAAGGTGTCCAGGTCCCGGTCCACTCCCTTGAGTACCACTCCCTCTACCTCCTCCCCACCCTTAAGCAAGGCAGCCTTATGGGCATAGGATTGGACCTTACCAACGAAAGGAAACTCCTTGGCTTTGGCTAAAAATTCAGGATCCACCGAAAAGGGCTGTTCTTCGTAAGCAGAACTCATTTGGTATTTTTGTACCTGGAAATTGCCGGTAAACCCATATACTCTGCTGGAAACCGATTTTTGAAATCCACCCAGCACCATAATGGACAGCATGGCCACTCCCAGGCCAAGCGCAAGGCTGGCCACCGCAATGCGATGGAGAATTCCAGAAAATCCTCCAGCTTGCTTAAAACTTATTCTTTTGGCTAGGAAATAGGAAAGGTTCAACAGACTAGCGTAACTTTGTTTACAACTCTTTGCAAAATAGCATGAAGCCAGGGAAAAATTTAGTTTTCATCTTTTTTTTGACCTTTTTCTCCAATGGGGGAAGTCCTCTACAGAGTCTAGGTCAGCAGGTACTCACCGGGGCAGAACAATCCTCCCTCTATTTTCCCTTGCTGGAAGGGAAAAGAATTGGAGTGGTAGGCAATCAAACAAGTATTTTACCTCAAAGCGCTTCCATCCACCTGGTAGATTTCTTACTTGAAAAAAAGGTAGAAGTAGTGAAGGTGTTTGTGCCCGAACATGGATTTCGAGGCACAGCGGATGCAGGGGAAAAAATAGCTAATTCAACAGATCCCAAAACGGGCCTTCCCATCGTGTCTTTGTATGGAAACAATAAAAAGCCTACAGCAGAGCAACTCCAAGATCTGGACGTGGTAATTTTTGATCTTCAAGACGTAGGAGTCCGATTTTTTACTTACATCAGTACACTCCACTACGTGATGGAAGCTTGTGCCGAGCAAGGTAAAAAACTCATCCTACTCGATAGACCCAATCCCAACGGATCCTACCTAGACGGACCTATCCTGAAAAAAGGCTACGAGTCTTTTGTGGGCTTGCATCCCATTCCTATTGTTCACGGACTTACTACAGGTGAACTTTCCCAAATGATCAACGAAGAAGGCTGGTTGGGTGCTGACCTAAAAGTAGAGCTCACCGTTATTCCTGTGGCCCATTGGACCCACGATCAGCCCTATGATTTGCCTGTTAAGCCCTCTCCTAACCTTCCCAATGCCCAAGCCATCCAGTGGTATCCAAGCACCTGCCTCTTTGAAGGAACGGTTGTTTCTCTCGGGCGTGGCACCCACTTTCCCTTCCAAGTGTATGGATATCCTGATCCTCGCTTTGGAGCCTTTACCTTCACTCCGGTATCCATAGAGGGCATGTCCAAAACTCCCCCTCACCAAAACCAAAAATGCTACGGTAGAGACTTGCGCGAAATTAACCCTGTTCCTTCCTTCACCTTGGCTTACCTGATGGATGCTTACCAGCGCTCCGGTATGAAAGAAAAGTTTTTCAACAACTACTTTAATACGCTGGTAGGGACGGATGAACTCAAAAAACAAATTTTAGAAGGCAAAACCGAGGAAGAAATTAGAGCTACCTGGCAGGAAGGCCTTCAGGAATACAGCCTACTTAGGGACAAGTACCTGTTGTATCCCAAAACTCTTGATTCACCCCATCCAAACTTCCTGCCCTGATGAATCCCAAGCCCTTGGATCCTTCCTTACGCCTCATTTACATGGGGACACCCGAATTTGCTGTGCCAGCCTTAGAATTGCTGTCAGCCGCGGGGGCCAATCTGGTGGCGGTAATCACAGCTCCCGACAAGCCTCAAGGCAGAGGGCAGCAGCTTGAAGCTTCTCCAGTAAAAAAAGCAGCTGAAAAACTAGGTATTCCTGTTCTGCAACCCAGCAACTTGAAGGATCCGGATTTTTTGCACACCCTCAAAGAACTTAAGGCAGATTTACAAATTGTCGTGGCCTTTCGCATGCTCCCAGAAGCGGTCTGGAATATGCCTCCTTTAGGTACCTTTAACCTGCATGCCTCGCTCCTACCTAATTTTCGAGGTGCCGCACCCATCAATTGGGCCCTAATCCAGGGAGAAAAAGAAACGGGAGTAACTACCTTTTTTCTGCAGCATCAGATCGACACCGGGGACATCTTGTTTCAAGAAAAAATTAGCATCAGACCTGAGGATAATTTAGGCTCGCTCTACGAAAAATTAAAAAAGTTGGGCGCAGATTTGGTCGTAAAAACCGTTGATGCCATCGCTAGAAAAGAAGCACATCCCATAGCTCAAGATGAATCCAAAGCGGTGTATCCAGCGCCAAAAATCTTCAAAGAAACGTGTGCCATTGATTGGAAGGCCTCTTCTACCGCCATTCACCATTTGGTACGGGGACTATCTCCCTACCCAGGAGCATTTACCCTGTTGCAGGGAAAAACATGTAAAATTTTTACCTCAGCGCCCCTAAATTCCTCTCTTCCAGGAAAAGTACCTGGAGAATGGTGCAGTGATTTCAAAACCTACCTCCATTTCCAATGCGGGCAAGGTACTCTTTCGGTTATTGAATTGCAGCTGGAGGGCAAGAAGCGCATGAAGATAGATGAATTTCTTAGAGGGTGGAAAGAGGGCAATCCCACCAATTCGGGATAAGAAGTGAGGCCCTTAAGGATTTAACAATGGAAATTTTTTCTTTTAAACTTATAGGATGTTTTTGGGTTTTCAATTCACAAACATTCTTCCAACAGGTAATTTCAACTCCAACATTAGGCTCGTGAAAATCATTCTTCTTGTTGCAAAAGCAAAAAACCGAGTGATCGGAAAAGACAACCAACTGGTATGGAAGCTTTCGGCCGATCTCAAGCGCTTCAAGCACCTGACCACGGGGCATTACCTGCTTATGGGCCGAAAGACCTTTGAGTCCCTAGGAAGGCCGCTCCCCAACCGCACCCACTTGATCATTACCCGCAACGCCGCATTTGAAGCTCCCGATGGGCATTTTGTTTTTCATTCGGTGGCAGAAGCTTTAATTTTTTGCACCAAGCGGAAGTTGGAGAAATTGTTTGTGATCGGAGGAGGAGAAATTTACAAGGAAGCGCTTCCCCTCTGCGATGCTCTGGAAATCACCGAGGTGGATGCAAGTCCTGAAGGAGATACCTTTTTTCCTGAGCTTGATCCAAACCAATGGATTGAAAAAGACAGAGAAGAATTTCCTGCAGACGAAAGCAACGAATACACTTATGCCTTTGTATCCTACGAAAAAAGATAAGTCATGGGAAAATCAATAGTTTGGATTACTGGCGCATCTTCAGGAATTGGAGAAGCAGCGGCCAAAAAGTTTTCGAAAGAAGGATATGCCTTGATTCTTTCTTCGAGAAATGTATCGGAACTGGAGCGGGTCAAGGAATCCTGTGCCTTTCCCCAGGACGTCCGTTTGCTCCCTTTGGACCTAAGTGAAACGTCCTCCTTGCCTGAAAAAGCTGCTACTGCCATCGCCTTGTTTGGCGGGCTAGACCTCCTCTTGCATAACGGGGGCATCAGCCAACGCTCTTTGATCAAAGAGACCCAACTGGAGGTAGATCGCCGATTGATGGAGGTCAATTACTTTGGTACCGTTGCCCTGACCAAGGCGGTTCTTCCCTACTTTATCCAAAACAAAAAAGGACATTTCGCTGTGGTAACCTCCTTGGTGGGAAAATTCGGTTCTCCCTATCGCTCCTCCTATGCGGGAGCAAAACATGCACTCCATGGTTTTTTTGATACCTTGAGGGCCGAGCATTACCAAGACAACATCGCTGTTACCTTGATTTGCCCAGGATTTATACATACCCAAGTTTCGGTCAATGCCGTCACCGGGGATG
>JAJTDZ010000002.1 GCA_021298245.1 Algoriphagus sp.
TGGAGAAAATCAGTTTGTTGATAATTCTGCTTTGGGTCGAGCTTGGTGGGAAAAATCAACGAATCCGCAGCCACTTGGACTCGGTAGATCTCAAAACCTAGAAGTGGTGAAATCGCGGACTTTTTTTGAATTCCAGACTGATGTACTGCTGCAGGTAAAGAGATTTTATCTCCCTTAAAAATATAGTTGGCATGAACACCTACTTTGAGCACTTCCAAGTCTGGACGTAGGTAGGGTTGTCCATTTCCTATTCCATCTGGAATTCGGTACCCCTTGTAAAACTGTCCAAAAAAATCAATAACCCATTTTCTGGGATAGACATGCCCTTGAAGATCGAGGAATCGAGGAAAATCGGATTCTCTACTTCGATTCAAAAAGCCAGGAGGGAAGGCAAGATTGAGCGTAAATTTTTGATAAGTAAAGCCAATACCCATATTCAGCCCACTGTTGGGGAGGTAGCGAAGGTCTTCCTTGGGAAAGTAAAGCTCGGTATACTTCTGGGATAAGTAGGTCCGGAGCACCATTACCTCAGGTTCCTCCGATACATAGCTGCTATCCCATCGACTTTGGGCGTTGAGCTTCCCTGTATGTAGTAAAAAAAAGAGAAAGAAGATGAGAAGGCTTCTGCCCATGCCTGGTAATTTATTTATAGCCCCAAAGGTAACCAAAATGCAGGAGCTCGTATTTCCCTCAAATTTCACAAAATAATGGTAAATTTGATCCGAGGCTTTAGCACCTCCACACCATTGCACCATGGCTACTCCCTCCTCTCCTCTTCACTCCTTGAAAAGAAACCTTCAGCAGCGCTGGAAAATGTTTCGTTTCAACCTAAGTGCCTCTAATAATCCCATTTTTATAGGGTTTTACACCTACTTCTATTCCCCAAAAAAGGGAAGTTTAAGTGCTTTTTTGGATGCCTATTCTAAGTCAAAAAAAGGAAATTTTACGGTGATTCAGATTGGGGCAAACGATGGGATTACACACGATCCCATCCATAAGTTTATCAAGAGAGACCGCTGGAAAGGGGTACTTTTGGAACCCCAGCCAGATGTTTTCCATGAATTTCTTACCAAGCTCTATGCTAAAAATCCGGAGATTCATCCGCTTTGTGCTGCTATTGGAGAAAAAGACGGTTCCCAGCCCATCTACAAAATTGGATTTTCTAGCATGCGATGGGCTACGGGCTTGGCCTCTTTTTCCAAAGAAAAAATAGAAAGAGCTTTTGAAGATGGGATTGTTGCTTCCAATTGCAAACGCTTTGGATTAGAAATTCCCAAAAACCCAGAGCAGTGGATCAGCCAAGAAGAGGTAAAAGTGATTTCTCCCCAAACGCTACTCTCTACCTATGGGCTAAAGAAGATAGATTTACTTCAAATAGATGCCGAAGGCTACGATTTAGAAGTTATTCGGATTTTTGATCTTAAAAAAAATCAACCGCAAGCCATTGTTTTTGAAAATGTTGGCTTAGAAGCGGAGGACTATGCTACCTGTCTTCAAGAATTGAAAGCCTTGGGGTACCTCACTCGAAAATTTGGCCCCAATACCTTGGCCTTTAAAAGTCCCGCAGGAGAATTCGAGTCTTTTTTTTCCTGATGAGCAAGGACCTGGTATCGGTTATCGTCCCCTGCTTCAATCAGGGAAGGTATCTGGAAGAGACGGTGCAATCTGTCCTAGCCTCAACGTACCGCCCCTTGGAAATTATTGTCATCAATGACGGCTCCACCGACGACTCCTTGAGCGTCGCAAAGGTCTTGGAGGAAAGAACTCCCGAAGTAAGGGTAATTGATCAGGCTAATGCCGGAGTAACCAAAGCACGAAACACCGGCTTGAAAGCAGCGCAGGGAACCTATATTTTGCCCCTTGATGCAGACGATCTCATTTCTCCAAACTATATCCAAGGAGGCCTTACTTTACTAAGTCAACACCCTGAGGTCAAGGTAGTGTATTGCCAGGCGGAAAAATTTAACGAGTCGATGCGCAAGCCCTGGAAATTGAAGCCCTTCAGCCTATCTCAACTTGCCAAAGACAATATGATTTTTGTATCTGCATTGTACAGAAAATCCGATGCGCTAGAAGTGGGAGGGTATTCAGAAGACATGCACATGGGAAGGGAAGATTGGGAATTTTGGATAAAAATGCTCAAAAACGGAGGTGAGGTTATCCGCCTTTCTGAGATAGGATTTTTTTATCGGCTTACCCCCACAAGCAAAAGGAAAAAAACTGGGGGAGCAACATTTAAGCGGGCTCGAATCAACTATTTGAACGCCAAACATATGGATTTTTTTGAAAGGGAGCTCAATGGGCCCCTTCGAATGCAGCGTACCTGGTCCAAACCCTACAACACCCTGCTGAAACTATTCGGGAAATTGTAGCTCCCTCAAACTAAAATCTGCTGTCGACCGTGGACCGTCAACAGTTGACTAAATTTTATCCAAGCCCTTCCAAAATTTTAAAAAATAGTACTTCAGCGGATTGCTGTACTTGAGTTGCTTCCAAGGACGGCTGGCATGGGGTCTATGCCACACCGGCGCATGCATCAGTACCGTATTTTTGAAACCCAGTTCCAGCGCTTTTTTGGAAATGAAGGTATCGTACCAATCCTTGGCCTCATCCAAGCCTTTGAAATCGTAGGCTTTCAGAAAGTTAGGCGAAAATAGGGTGCAGCAAAAACTCAGGCTGCGCTGAGTAGAGATGACGGCCTCCTTGACTTTTTTGAATTTGAGGTAAGGAAAATTGACCTTGCCCTGCTCATCTACCGTCACCGATCCAACCAAGCCTGAGGAAGGATCTTCGGACAATTGCTTCAAAAGAGTTTCGATGGTAGTCGGGGTCACCACCACATCCGACTCCACCACCAAAAGTGGGATCCCCGCTTCCAAGGCCTGTTGTTGGGCCAATTGCAGCACCAACTTATAGTTGGGGGAGGGATGATCCGTCAAATCCTCGATATGAACCAATTCATAGCCGATTTCAGCTCGGTGCTTTTCCAAGCTGGCCTTGGTGTCCGAGGTACTGAAATCATTAAAGATGATGTGCTTTACAGGTACGGTAGAGGAGGCAATCGCTCTTGCGGTATCAAGGGTAGTCTCGATCGCATTTTTTACGGGAGTGATCACTAATGCCTGAACCATAAGAATACAAGGAAATTTTTAATGCTGGTTTTCCCGACCTAGGCCAGTTCTGCTAGTGCTTTTTTGATTCTTTTCATCGCCTCGATCAGGTCAGACTCGGAAGCAGCATAGGAGATGCGTACGCAATTGTCCGCACCAAACGCAGAACCAGTAACCAAGGATACATTGGCTGCAGCAAGCAAGTACATGCACAGGTCATCCGCATTGTCTACCTTATGCCCGTGTGCCGACTTACCAAAGAAGGCCGTGACATCAGGAAAGAAATAAAATGCTCCTTCAGGCACATGGGTTTTGATCCCAGGAATATCTCGAAGCAATCCCAATACCAAATCTCGGCGTTTTAAGTACTGTATGGCCATTTCCTTGGAGGGGGTTTGATCTCCAGATATACCTGCTAAAGCGGCACGCTGGGCGATTCCGGTGTTGCCTGAGGTAAACTGACCCTGCATTTTTTCTACGGCCTTGGAAATTTCCAAAGGAGCGCAGATGTAGCCCACTCTCCAACCTGTCATGGCATAGCCTTTGGAAAATCCATTGACCGTAATGGTTCGTTCAAACATCCCTGGCAGGGAGGCAATACTAAAGTTTTTGCCCGTAAAATTGATTAATTCATAGATTTCGTCTGCAACAACCAATACCTGAGGATGCTTTTTCACCACCGCGGCCATCGCTTCAAGTTCCCGTTGGGAAAACACCGAGCCAGTGGGATTGCATGGAGAGGAATAGATCACGGCCTTGGTTTTGGGGCTTATAGCAGCTTCCAATTGGGCTGCAGTAGCTTTAAAATTACTTTCTAGAGTGCCTTCAATTAATACAGGTACTCCTCCGCAGAGCTTGATAATATCTGCATAACTCACCCAATACGGAGAAAAGATCACCACCTCGTCCCCAGGATTGAGAATACACATGAAGGTATTGGCAATGGAATGTTTGGCTCCTACCGAAACGACAATATGCTCCGCTTTGGCTTCAACAATTTGATTTTCCTCTCTCAATTTTTTTGCAATGGCTTCCCGCAAATCCTGGTACCCCGCTACGGGAGGATAGGCAAAGTACTTGCCCTCATCGATGGCATCTTTGGCTGCTTGTTGTATGTGTTTGGGCGTTTTAAAATCGGGTTCCCCCAAGCTCAGACTGATAATGTCCCTGCCTTGGGCCTTGAGTTCCCTAGCTTTTTTTGCCATGGCTAAGGTGGCAGATTCCTCCATCTGTAAAACGCGATCGGAAAGTAGTGTATTCATGGGGTATGCAGGTTGAGTAGCGTAAGCTCAAAAGTAGGTAGAAGATTATTAATTCGAAACATCCCTCTGGATTTGAACTCTAAATGTTAATTTTGGATGTACTAGGTTTTTTGCTTCGGCGTTAGCATATCAGATGAAATCCTACCTTTTCCTCATTTTCTTTTTTCTTTTTTGCATTAAACCCCTCAGGGGTCAAGAAATTGAGCTTCCAAAAAAAATTGAGAGCGACTCTTCCGGAGTGGTCAATTCCAGCTTATTGCCTTTGGTAGCACCTCTTCTTCTTTTCGATGAAGAAAAGGAAAAAGAAGAAAGAAAAACCAAGAAGAAAAATTTACGGAAAAACACCTGGTATGGAGTCAAAACCACCAAAGGAATTACCCGTCGAAATTTAAGAGATCTAGAGTACGTGGAGCTATTCTCCTACACGGACATTGATAGAAAAATCAATCCCTACATCCGAGATGTGTATTGGTACGATCCCAAGGAGAAGACCGTTCAATCCACCGGCTTTGAAAAAGGGTTGGGCTATTTGCTTCATGGTCCCTACCAAAGAACTGTCAACGGAGCTGTAGTAGAAAGTGGAATGTTTTATTATGGAACCAAGCATAAAACCTGGATGATTTTTGATAGGCAAGGAATTCTTCAGGACAAAGCGCACTTCTATGAGGGCTGGCCCAAAGAATCAAAAATCTCGTACTTCAACCCTTCCACCGGTGCCATTGAAAAGATTACCCCTGTGCAATACGGACTTGAAGAAGGAAATTTTTATCATTTTCACGAAAATCGTCAGTTGGCTGTGACCGGAGAATACAAGTTCGGACAAAAAGTGGGCTTATGGACAGAATACTGGGATACGTCTTCCAGTCCGTTGATTCGCAAACGGGAAATTCAGTACCAAGAAAAGCCATATACCACCAATTTTAGGCCCTACATCAAAGCGGAATGGAATAAGGAAGGAAAATTAATCTATCAAAAAGTCCAATAAGCAGAAATCAAAGGAACTGAGAAATCAATAAAATGCGTCTTTAAACTGGTGAAAATGAAATACTCCCGCCTGGTCTTTGTATACCGATACAATATCGAAACGGATATCTTTTTTCCAATTTCTTGAATGGATGAAGTGATCAGCTGCTTGGATAAGCAATTTTTTTTTCTGGCGATCCACAAACCCTTCGGCAAAGCCAAACCCAATTCCAGATCTAAATTTTACCTCAATAAAAAGTAGGGTCTCTTCTTCAACCATGATCAAGTCAATCTCCGCCTTTCGGTATCGAAAATTACGTGCTAATAAAAGATATCCTTTGGCTTCTAACCAAGTCGAAGTCATGGTTTCTGCAAGTGTCCCTGCCTCATTATGTGCTGCCATGGGAATTATTGGTTAATTTTGAAAAAAATAGTTAGCCCCGAGTTTGGGGCAAAGGCTACGCTCCACTAGGAAGTAAAATGAATGAATTTAAGAATAAAACAGTAGAATTTCGAGACCTAGGGAGGATGGATTACCAGGAAGCTTGGGATTATCAGGAAAAGCTTTTTGCAGCTATTGTAGCCAAGAAAATTGAGAATAGAGGGCTGCTACCTTCCCAACAGACTTCTACTCCCAATTACTTGCTTTTCGTAGAACATCCCCATGTCTACACCTTGGGAAAAAGTGGAAAAGCAGAACATTTATTGCTTGACGATCAAGGCTTGCAGGAATTCCGTGCCAGCTACTACAAAATCAATCGAGGAGGAGACATTACCTACCACGGGCCTGGGCAGCTGGTAGGCTACCCCATTCTCGATTTAGACAATTTTTTTTCCGACATCCACAAATACCTACGCTTGCTGGAAGAAGCCATTATTCTCACCCTTCAAGATTATGGGATTCCTTCGGGTCGAATCCCAGGACTTACTGGGGTTTGGTTGGATCATGTCGAACAGAAAAATCCTCGAAAAATTTGTGCTCTAGGGGTCAAGTCTAGTCGCTGGGTGACCATGCATGGCTTCGCCTTCAACGTGAATGTGGACCTATCTTATTTTGGGCATATTGTCCCATGCGGCATAGAAGATAAGGCGGTCACCTCTATGCACCTGGAATTAGGTCATCCCGTGGAAATAGAAGAGGTGAAAGAGAAAGTAAAAATCCACTTATCTCAACTTTTTGAAATGAACCTAATGGAGAAAGAATGAAAAAGGACATAGACTTTTCTCCTGTGACTGGGGTCAAGTTGGCCATAGCAAAAGAAGAATCTAACTCGGGAGATGCTTGGGCCGTGTACCTCATCAATTTGAATCTTATTGAGCTGTCTACGGTGATGGTTACTTCCAAAGGGTATGGTTACTTGGAAGGGGAATTAAGAAAAACATCCATCCTTCGTCACCTGATCCCAACCCTAGAGGCCTCCACTTTTGCTAAAGTAGAAGCCATTGATCCACAAGTATTTACGCTTACCAATGAATTTTGGGTAAGCTATTATATTTTGGACCAAATCTTTGACAAAAAGTTTATATTTACTCCTGGAAGTTTTGACCAAGTAAACCTCCAACTCATTCCAGAATTAGGCCTGAAAGGGATCTTACACAGCTAATTTATTGACATCATGGCGGAATTTTTTGACCAGTTAGGAAGCCTTTTATTTTTAGACATTGAAACTGCCTCTACCACTGAATCCTTTGAATCCTTGGACCCAAGACTTCAGCAAGAATGGATCAGAAAAGAAAAATACATGCGAAGCGAAAACCCCGATCCAGAGCCTGGCTCATTCTTTTTTGATAGGGCGGGCATTCATGCAGAATTTGGAAAAATCATTTGTATTGGAGTGGGGTATTTTCAAGTCAAAAAGAGAGATAAAAAATTACTCTTTCGCTCAAAAATCTTTGCTTCAGAGGAGGAAAAAGAGATACTTATGGAAATGAAAGCGCTACTTGAGCGAAAAAAATGGATCCTCTGTGCTCATAATGGGAAAGAGTTTGACTTTCCTTACCTTTGTAGACGGATGTTGATTCATGGTATTTCACTTCCAGAACCTTTACAGCTCGCTGGAAAAAAGCCTTGGGAACTGCGGCACGTAGACACCATGGACTTGTGGAAATTTGGGGACTACAAGCATTACACCCGCTTGGAGCTGTTGGCAGGAGTTTTTGGCATCACGAGTTCAAAAGAATCCATAGATGGAAGCGAGGTGAATGCAAGCTATTACCAGGAAAAAAATATAGAAAAAATAAAAGCCTATTGCTTGAGGGACGTGGAAGTTACCGCTAGGATTTACCTGGCCCTGCACCCTCAACAAGATCCCTTTGAGGTAGTCCTAGTAGATGACTAAAAATCCAATGAAGTGCGATTTCTTTGCTTCATACACCATTGAATAACTTATGCCCACATGGGAAGAAAATCCGATAAAAAACATTCCAAAAAAAAGCATGAAGAACGTAAAGGAGGCCATGGCTCATCTTCCCTTGCCCAGCGCATCCTACATTTTTTAGATTCCCGCTATGGTCAAGAGTTCAACGTCAAACACCTAATCAAGGGCTTAGAACTTCGAGATGCCTCCACAAAAAATGCCCTGGAGTCTACCCTTTATCAACTGGTTTCAGAGGGAAAGATTTCGAGAAATTCTAGAAATTTTTTCTCTTCCACCCAAGACCCCGACTTTATTGTCGGAACCGTAGACTTTGTAAATCCCCGATTTGCTTTTATCATCCCAGACCAACCCGAGCTTGTTCAGGGGGATATTTTGGTCAAAGAATCTGACCTCAAGCATGCCCTGGATGGAGATAAGGTGCGGGTAATGGTATTTCCAGTCAAAGGAAAGACAGGCAGGACAGAGGGAAGGGTATTGGAAATTTTGGAGAGAGATCGGGATGAGTTTGTAGGTAGGGTAGAAATCTCTCCTCGCTATGCTTTTGTGGTCCCAGATTTTAAAAAAATGCACAAAGATATTTTTGTGCACAGAGGGGAATTGATGGGGGCAGAGCACAACGAAAAAGTCATTGTCAAATTGACCGAATGGAGGGAGGAGGACAAAAATCCAACAGGGAAGGTCATTCGCGTTTTGGGAAAAGCTGGCCTTCATGAGGTGGAAATTCATTCCATCATGGCCGAATTTGGTCTTCCCTTTGAATACGATAAAGAAGCAGAAGCAGAAGCCAATGCAATTTCAGATCAAATTTCTGCTAAGGAGATCAAGGCCAGAAAAGACTTCAGAGAGGTCCTTACATTTACCATAGATCCTGTAGATGCCAAAGATTTTGATGATGCCATTTCCTACAGGAAATTGCCAAATGGCCATGTGGAAATAGGGGTGCATATCGCAGACGTTACCCACTACGTCAAACCCAAAACGGCACTGGAAAAAGAAGCATTCCAGCGGGCAACTTCGGTGTATTTGGTGGACCGAACTATTCCCATGCTGCCAGAGCGGCTCAGCAATGGGCTTTGTTCCCTTCGACCCCACGAGGATAAATTGACCTTCGCCTGTGTCTTTGAAGTGGATCAGGAGGCCAAAGTCATCCACCATTGGATAGGTCGCACCCTAATTCATTCCAATCGGCGATTTGCTTACGAGGAAGCACAAGCCTGTATCGATGCACAATCTGGAGATTATTTTCAGGAACTGACCGAATTGAACGAACTGGCAAAAAAAATAAGAAAAAGACGCTTTGACCAAGGAGCTGTCAATTTTGAAACCGTAGAGGTCAAATTTAAACTCGATGAAAAAGGCACTCCGCTTGGGCTTTTTGTCAAAGAACGGAAGGACATCCACAAACTCATCGAAGAGTTTATGTTGCTGGCCAATAAATACGTGGCAGAATTTATTTATCGTCGAAATCAAGGGATGGACACCTTCGTGTACCGTACCCATGACAGTCCTGACCTCGATCGATTGGAAACCTTTTCTGGTTTTGCAAAACGATTTGGGCATCAACTAGAGGTAGGAAGTGCTCAAAAAATCTCTGCAGCCCTCAATAAATTGATGGACGAAATCCAGGGGAAGCCAGAGCAAAATGTATTGGAGCAATTGGCGATTCGAAGCATGGCTAAAGCCAAATATACCACCGAACCCAAGGGACATTTCGGTTTAGCCTTTGCCCACTATACCCACTTCACCTCTCCCATCCGAAGGTATCCCGATATGATGGTACACCGACTATTAGAACATTATTTGGAAGGAGGAAAATCTCCGGAGGCTACTTCTTGGGAACAAAAATGCCTGCACTCCTCCGAAAGGGAAAAACGTGCGGCGGATGCCGAAAGAGCTTCTATCAAATACAAACAAGTAGAATACATGTCTTTGGCAGAAGAAAAAGATTACGAAGGGATTGTCAGTGGAGTAACCGAATGGGGAGTATTTGTAGAAATCACCGAGACCAAGTGCGAAGGAATGATTAGGGTACAGGACATGAAAGAGGATTACTACGAATTTGATGAAAGAAACATGAGGCTTATAGGGTCGAGAACGAAAAAAATGATCACTTTGGGAGACAAAGTACTGGTTCGTGTAGTTAATACAGACATCGACCGAAGAACCATAGATTTGGAATTTGCAACTAATGACCGAAAAACATATCGTCCAAGAGCTTTTAACTAAGCTTGAGCAGCACATGGGTGCTCATTCCTTTGGAGATGCTCCCTCCGAATTGTACGATCCCATCCGCTACATCCTAAGTTTGGGAGGAAAACGCATTCGCCCCTTGCTCAGCCTTTTGGCCTATGGGATGTATGGTAAGGATCCAAAGGAAATCCTGAATCCCTCCATTGCCATAGAGGTTTTTCACAACTTCACCTTATTGCATGACGATATCATGGACGAGGCCCCCTTAAGAAGAGGAAAAGCCACGGTGCATGAAAAATGGAATGCCAATATTGCTATCCTTTCCGGAGATGTAATGCTAGTAAAAGCCTACGATTTGCTTCTTTCCACCCCTCCTTCCCTCTTACCAGAAGTCGTCCGATTATTCAATAAAACTGCAGCAGAGGTCTGTGAAGGCCAGCAGCTAGACATGAATTTTGAAAGCCTTGCAGCAGTGAGAGAAGAAGATTATCTCCATATGATTCGCCTGAAGACCGCTGTTCTTCTTGGATTTTCTCTGCAGCTGGGAGCATTGCTCGCAGGTGCAAAAAAAGAAGAGGTAGATCATCTCTATGCTTTTGGAGTCAATATTGGAATAGGCTTTCAACTCAAAGACGACTTGCTAGATGTCTATGCAGACCAAGCAAAATTTGGAAAGCAAGTGGGCGGTGATATCATTTCAAATAAAAAAACTTTCCTATTGATAAAAGCCTTAGAACTTGCCAAAGGGGAAGAATTGAAAATCCTACAGCAGCAATTGGCTTTGAAAGAATTTGATAAAGAAAAAAAGGTGGAAACTGTAAAAGCCATCTACGAAAAGCTAGGAATTCAAGCCATTGCTGAACATAAAATGCAATCCTATTTTGAAGAGGCCTTTATGCAGCTACAAGGATTAGAAATCAAAAATGAGGCGTATTACCAGGCTTTACTAGGGATCACCCAAGAACTTATTCACCGAGAAAAATAGCCATTGATAGAATTCACCTTCACGAATCTTCTTTTAGGATTAACCGTACTTTTTAGCATCCTGGCATTCAATTCTCCCAAGATGTTGGAGCGATGGATGTTTGTTCCCTACCTGATAAAAAAGAGACGGCAATGGGATCGATTTGTACTCTCCGGATTTATCCACAAAGACTACATGCACCTCCTATTCAACATGTTTACCTTTTTCTTTTTTGGGGAGGTTATCGAACAATTTTTCAGAGCCAAGTATGGCCTAGTCTTGGGAGGGACAATTTTTATTGCATTTTATCTTCTCGCCATTATAATTTCAGATTTTCCAACCTATCTCAAGCACCAGCAACATGGCTATTACCGTGCCTTAGGAGCTTCAGGAGGAACCTCAGCAACCGTTTTTGCCAGTATCATCATCATGCCCCTAAGGGATATCTGTCTATTTGGAATACTATGCTTACCTGGCTTTCTTTTAGGGGGCTTATTTTTAATTTATTCCTATAACAAAGGGAAGCAGGGGGAAGACGGAATCAATCACGATGCTCACCTGTTTGGGGCAATTTTTGGAATTGCTTTTATTATACTGCTTTCCCCATCAAGTGCCTCCAACTTTTTGCAGGAAATACTTTCCTATAGATTTTTTTGATCAAAAAAAGAGCCTCATTGGAGAGGCTCTTTTTTTACTTTTTCTGATCTAGTTTGGTTTTCATTTCCTCAATGTTGAGAATTCTGGAGATTTGTTCCCGTTCCAGTTTTTGAAATCTAGCCAACTGCACGTCTATCTGCTGGGTAAGTTCTTTTCTCACTTCCTCTGCGGAATCTGTAGGAGGGTAATCTCCATTACCGACCACGCTACTCAAATGCGCCAATTTATTGTTGAGGCGTATGGGGTAGTTGAGGGGATCTTGTCCACTTCGGTTTTGGGTTTGGTAGAGGGTTTCCTCTATCGCTTTCATCTCTTCCTTGATTTGTCCCAAATTTTCAGGTTGGCTTTCCAAAGAATCTAGGGCTGTTCTGTAAGCTCGGATAAGCCGAATCGTCTGATGCGTTTCGGTCAATTTGTTGCGTATATCTAAGAGATAGGCGTACTGCTTTTCCAATTCTTCCTGGGTAGAAGGGTAGCGAGGATCGGCCAAGACTTGGAAATTTTGCTCTTGGGATTGTCCATCTACGGTCATACGCACGGTGTAGGTACCTGGTACTACCTTGGGACCACGCAGACTTGCCGCCCATAAGATCATGCCATCAAATCCTAGGGAGTTTTCCACCCGAAGATTCCAATTAAACTCCCCTGCACCCGGCTTAACCTTGAGGGTATCTCCATTGACCCCTTTGGTAGAAAACCATCGTATTCTTTGCTTCTTGGCATCGAAAAATTCAATTTTCAATTCCTCTTTGGGAGCAGCCTGTAGGTAATAGTAAACCAAAACTCCTCCAGGTCTATTGGTACCTGCAGTAAGGCTAGAGCGTCTTACTCCATCGATTCGGTAAGAGTCCTGCGGATCATACAGATGGAAAGGTTTACTCTTCAATTCGGGTTCTGCTTGGTGCAATACCGTCAAATCATCGATGATCCAAAAAGAACGCCCTTGGGTAGCTGCAATCAAGTTGTTTTCCTTGATTGCCAAATCCGTAATGGGCACGATGGGAAGGTTGAGTTGTAAGGAATGCCAGCTTGCACCTGCATCTTTGGAGTAGTACATGCCCTTTTCTGTTCCTGCGTAAAGCATCCCCTTTTTTGTGGGATCGGCGCGAATCACCCGGGTAAAATGATCTTCCCCTATTCCTTGGATGATTTTCTTCCAGGTCTTTCCATAGTCATTGGTGTGGTAAAGGTAGGGGGCATAATTTCCAGTTTTGTAGCCTGTGGCAGCAAAAAATGCTTCTCCTGCCTCAAAAGGACTAGCCTCAATGGAGTTGATTTGCAGCCACTCGGGCATGTCTTTGGGGGTTACATTTTGCCAAGTCTTTCCATTATCGCTGGTTACGTGAACTAACCCATCGTCAGATCCCGCCCAGATAACTCCTTGCTTCATAGGAGACTCTGCTGCAGTAAAAATGGTGGCATAATATTCTACAGAGGTATTGTCTTTGGTGATGGGGCCCCCGGATGGACCAAGCTTACTTTTGTCGTTGCGGGTCAAGTCTGGAGAAAATACTTCCCAAGTTTGTCCCTCATTGGTAGAGCGGTGAAATTGGTTGCTGGTTGTGTAAAGTAAATTGGATTGATGAGGTGAAAAGAAAATAGGAAAATTCCACTGGAATCGGTATTTCATGCCTTCAGCTCCATGACCCATAGGATTGTCGGGCCATACATTTACCGTACGGGAAGTTCCATTTCTATGGTTTTCTCGTGTCAGCAAACCCCCATAGGATCCTCCATACACGATCTCACTGTCTTTAGGGTCTGGGGCTATCCAACCCGATTCTCCACCGGCAGTAGGCTCCCAGTCCGCTTCAGTGATGGAGGCTCCATCGTTACGGTGACGGATACGAACGGTAGAGTTGTCCTGCTGAGCACCGTAAATTCGGTAAGGGAAACTATTGTCGGTAGTCACCCGATAAAACTGAGAGGTGGGCTGATTCATCATGCTTGACCAGGTGCCCCCCCCATCTTCTGTCACTTGAGCTCCTCCATCATCTGCAATGATCATCCGCTGGGAATTGGAAGGATCTATCCAGAGATCGTGGTGATCTCCGTGAGGTGCATTGAAATCTTTAAAGGTCTTGCCTCCATCGGTAGATTTGTGGTAATCCACGTTGAGTACGTAGAGCGTTTGCTCATCCTTTGGATCTGCATAGATGCGAGAATAGTACCATGCCCTTTGTCGAAGATTTCTATCCTCGTTTACTCTTTCCCAAGTCTGTCCCGCATCGGCAGAAGTAAATACACCCCCTTGCTCATTTTCTATGATGGCATAGAGGCGATTGGAATTTTTTGGAGAAACAGCAATGCCCATGATTCCTAAAACTCCTTTTGGAAAGGTCTCCTTTGCAGACAATTCTTCCCAGGTAGCTCCACCGTCTGAAGATCTAAACATTTTGGATCCAGGGCCTCCGCTCTCTAGGCTGTAAGGAGTACGCTTCAATTCCCAGGTGCTGGCGTAAATAATTTCTGGATTATTAGGATCTAAAATCAAATCAACTGCTCCAGAACCTTCATTGACAAAAAGCACCTGCTTCCAAGATTGTCCCCCATCGGTTGTTTTATATACCCCACGGGTAGGACTTGGAGCAAAAATATCTCCCAAAACAGCAGCATAAACTACTTGGGGTTGGCTAGGGTGAATACGGAGCCGAGAAACAAATCTGCTTTTATCCAATCCTGCCCTGCTCCAGGTCTTTCCTGCATCGGTGCTTTTCCATATGCCATCTCCAAAAGAAACATTGCCTCGAACCGTTTTTTCTCCCCCTCCTGCATAGACAACAGAGGTATCGCTTTCAGAAACCGCTACCGCACCCATGGACCCGCCAAAAAATCCATCGGAAACGGATTTCCAGGTTTGTCCTGAGTTGGTCGTTTTCCAAATTCCCCCTCCTGTGGAAGCAAAATAATACGTCTTGTCACTTCCCTTTACTCCAGTGACTGCATCTGATCTGCCACCTCTAAACGGGCCCACCAACCTCCATTTGACAGCGTCGTAAAGGGAAGGATCAGGAACCTGCTGTGCTGCCACGAAGTGGCTGCAACATAATAGAAGAAGTAAAAAACAAAAACGAAAAGAAGTATACCAATGATTCATAGAGAGCTAGGGATTGATTAGAATTCAAATTTACCATGTGGAACTCTAGTTTAGACAAAAAAATGACCAATGGCAACATCTTGAGGTAAGGACAAAAAAAAGCCCCGTGATTAACGGGGCTTAAATCGTTTTAAAAAACGTTATTCTTGCACAGGGACTATGCTCACGTAAGATCTGCCATCTGCTTTGGTTTTGAAAGCAACCACTCCGTCAGTCAATGCAAACAGAGTATGGTCTTTTCCTAAACCCACATTTAAGCCAGGGTGATGCTTCGTTCCTCTCTGTCTTACCAAGATATTTCCTGCGATAACCGCCTCGCCGCCGAATTTTTTAACACCCAATCTTTTGGAATGAGATTCACGACCGTTTTTGGAGCTACCTACACCTTTTTTGTGTGCCATGGTTTTATTCGTTTAAGAGTTCCTGCAATGGAAAAACTCAGAGTGTGATGGATTCAATTTTAACTTTGGTGAAATCTTGACGGTGACCATTCTTCTTTTTGTAGCCTTTTCTTCGCTTCTTTTTGAAGACAATCACTTTATCACCTTTGACATGATCTAGAATTTTTCCAGATACCTTGGCTCCTGCCACTAGGGGAGCACCAACTGATACAGTTCCATTGGCTTCTGCCAAAAGGACCTGATCAAATTCCACGGAAGCGCCAGCTTCTCCTGCCAATTTGGGGGCATAGACAAACTGATCTTTTGTTACTTTGAACTGCTTACCTGCGATGTTAACAATTGCGTACATGACTTTGATTTTTCGAAATCGGACTGCAAATATAGAAAATGAATTTAAACTAAAAAAACTTTCTCTTCTTTTAGAGACTCAAGGTGGAGGGAAGATGGGACTTACCCAAGGAAGTAAAAAGTGGATCGATAGGTGGGCCAACAACTGAAGCGGTCGCGAACCAACTGTTTTTAAATAATTAAATTAATGACTTCATTTTCAATAGTTTACCCTAAAAAAATCCTTTGGAAAATAATTTGACTATAATTCAAAACTGTAGTCAGCAACTTCTTAGAAAAACTTTTTTTACAATTTGAAAAAATCTTTATCCCTTCAATTTAACAAAATGAATTGATTTATTAGTTGATTATAGTATGCTTAACTTATTGATTTTAAACAATTTAATTTATTTTTGAATTAAATTCAAAAACATAATTTTCCTTCGTTTGGGAAGTTTTTTTTTAGCTTTTAGATGCGCATATTTGTTGGAAAGCTGTTCTGAAAAGACAGCTTTTTGCATCGGTAGGCCCTTTTTACTGCCGATTTATTTCCAAACATTCAAATTACGATTAATCCTAGAGAGAGCGAGATGCAGCAAGAGCCCATTTTACAAGAAAACAAAAACCGTTTTGTCCTATTTCCCATACAGCATGCCGATATTTGGCAGTACTACAAAAAAGCGGAGGCAAGCTTTTGGACAGCAGAGGAGATTGACCTAAGTCAAGACCTCACGGATTGGAAAAACTTAAACGATGGAGAGAGGCATTTCATCTCTCACGTCTTGGCATTTTTTGCCGCTTCTGACGGGATTGTCAACGAGAATCTGGCGGAGCATTTCGTCGCAGAAGTACAGTATACGGAAGCGAAATTCTTTTACGGTTTCCAGATTGCCATGGAAAATATCCATTCGGAAACCTATTCCTTACTGATCGACACCTACATCAAAGACACGCAGGAGAGGGATCGTCTGCTCAATGCCATTGAGCACATTGACTGCGTTAAGCGTAAGGCTGATTGGGCCTTGAGATGGATCGATGGGGGCAATTTCCAAGAGAGGTTAATCGCTTTTGCTGCAGTAGAAGGAATTTTCTTTTCTGGCTCCTTCTGCTCTATTTTTTGGTTGAAGAAAAGAGGGCTGATGCCTGGGTTGACGTTTTCCAATGAATTAATTTCCCGAGACGAGGGATTGCACTGTGATTTTGCATGTCACTTATATACCAAACACGTGGTTAATCCCCTACCTAAAGATACGGTGAGGGAAATCATCATGGACGCTGTAGCCATAGAAAAAGAGTTTGTGACGGACGCGCTGCCCGTACGCCTCATAGGCATGAATGCCGATTTGATGTGTCAGTACATAGAGTTTGTAGCGGATCGTCTGCTCATGGAATTGGGCTGTGCAAAAGTTTGGAATAGCAGCAATCCTTTTGATTTTATGGATATGATTTCCTTGCAAGGAAAAACCAATTTCTTTGAAAAACGAGTTGGTGATTACCAAAAAGCAGGAGTAATGAAATCCACAGAACCGGCAGAAAGTACGGCCCGGTTTTCCATAGAAGAAGACTTCTAAACCCTACAACCAACTACCCCAGCCCAATGCTCTAAACCACCCCTTTAAAAAAATGCTTCAGTATGCTAGTAATTAAAAGAGACGGAAGAAGAGAATCCGTACGATTTGACAAAATCACAGCAAGGATAGAAAATCTTTGCTATGAATTAGACCCAAAATTTATCCAACCCATCGAGGTAGCCAAAAAGGTAATTGATGGCCTCTACGATGGTGTCACCACTGCAGAACTAGACAATCTCGCTGCAGAGGTATGTGCCTCTCTTACAGTCAGACATCCTGACTATGCGATTTTGGCCGCCAGGATCGCCATTTCCAACTTACACAAAACTACTAGCCAGTCCTTTTCAAATACCATGAAAAGGCTCTATACCTATGTCAATCCAATAACAGGGGGAAATGCGCAATTGATTGACACCGAGGTCTATGGAATAGTAAAAAAGCATGCTGCAAAATTAGACGAAGCAATAGATTACAAAAGGGATTTTAGCTACGATTACTTTGGATACAAGACCTTAGAGAAAAGCTACCTTATCCGTTTGGACGGCAAGGTGATAGAAAGGCCTCAGCACATGCTCATGCGTGTGGCCGTGGGGATGCACAGAGAGGATTTGGATGCCGCCATTGAGACGTATCACCTGTTGTCAGAAAAGTGGTTTACCCATGCCACTCCTACCCTATTTAACGCCGGTACGCCCAAGCCTCAGCTATCCTCTTGCTTCTTGCTTACCATGAAGGAAGACAGCATAGACGGGATTTACGATACCTTAAAATCCTGCGCTAAAATTTCTCAATCCGCGGGAGGAATCGGCCTCTCCATCCACAACATCCGAGCAAAAGGAAGTTATATCAAGGGGACCAACGGTGTTTCCAATGGAATAGTCCCCATGTTGAGAAACTTTGACATGACTGCTCGCTACGTGGATCAAGGCGGTGGGAAGCGTAAAGGTAGTTTTGCTATTTACCTAGAACCATGGCATGCAGACATCAAGGACTTTCTTGAGTTGAGAAGAAATCATGGAAAAGAGGAAATGCGAGCCAGAGACCTTTTCTATGCCCTCTGGATTCCAGACTTATTTATGAAGCGAGTGGAGAGCAACGAAGATTGGTCTTTGTTCTGCCCCAATGAAGCCCCAGGCTTATCCGATTGCCATGGAGAAGAGTTTGAAAAACTCTATGAAAAATACGAAAAAGAAGGCAGAGCCAGAGAAACAGTTAAAGCTCAAGAATTGTGGTTTGAAGTATTGGAATCTCAAATTGAGACGGGTACCCCCTACATGCTCTACAAGGACGCCGCCAATAGTAAATCCAACCAAAAAAATCTCGGCACCATCAAATCTTCTAACCTCTGCACAGAGATTATAGAATACACCGCTCCAGATGAAGTTGCGGTATGTAATTTGGCCTCTATTGCCCTGCCTAAATATGTGATAGCAGGAGAAGATGGGGTCTTGCGCTTCGACCATCAAAAACTCTATGAGATTACCAAGGTCGCTACCCGCAACCTCAACAAGGTCATTGACATCAACTACTATCCTGTAGAAGAGGCAAGAAGGTCTAATTTCCGACATAGACCTATCGGCCTTGGCGTTCAAGGTCTTGCTGATGCATTTATCCTGTTGAGAATGCCTTTCGATTCTGCAGAAGCGAGAAGCTTAAATGAAGATATTTTCGAAACCATCTACTACGCTGCAGTAGAAACCTCCATGGAGTTGGCCAAAGCCCAGGGCCCCTACGAAACTTTCGAGGGAAGTCCTTCTTCCAAAGGCATCCTACAATTTGATTTGTGGGGAGTAACTCCAAAATCTGGAAGATACAATTGGGAGGCATTAAAAGAGCAAGTAAGGAAATTTGGTCTAAGAAACTCACTTTTGGTTGCTCCTATGCCGACGGCATCTACTTCACAAATACTTGGAAACAACGAGTGCTTTGAGCCCTATACCTCCAATATTTACACCCGAAGAACCCTTTCTGGAGAGTTTATCATAGTCAATAAACACCTCATGAAAGACCTCATTGATCTAGGCCTCTGGAACGATACCATGAGAAATAGATTGATTGCTACCAACGGATCCGTTCAAGACGTTCCCGGCATTCCTCAAAACATCAAGGACTTGTACAAAACGGTATGGGAAATTTCACAAAAGGTGATCATAGACATGTCGGCTGATCGAGGTGCCTACATTTGCCAATCCCAAAGCATGAATATCTTTATGCAAGATCCCAACTTTGGTAAGCTCACTTCCATTCATTTCTATGCGTGGAAAAAAGGACTCAAGACGGGAATGTATTACCTCCGCTCCCAGGCAGCCACCGCGGCAATTAAGTTTACCTTGGACAAATCGGCTCTTGAGCAACCCAAGGTGGAAAAAGCAAACGAGGCAGAGGCCCTAAAGACACAAAAGCAAGATGCCATCGCCTGCTCCCTGGATGACCCAGAGGGCTGCGAAATGTGCGGAAGCTAATTCGATATTCTAGAGTTCATTTATCAATAAAGGCGTTTGAAAGTTTCAAACGCTTTTTTTATTATCTTACTCAACATGACTACTGAAATCCTAATTGCACGTTTGAACGCCCTTCAGGAAGGAACTCCTCCTCAATTTGGCATCATGACCGCCCAGCACATGGTAGAGCATCTTATCCTTACCTTGAAGCTTTCCTCGGGGAAAATCACTATCCCTGAATTTGAACCCTCAGAAAAACAACTGTCCCAAAAAGAAGCCCTCTTGAATGGAGGCTTTCCATTTCCCCGAGGAATCAAAGCTCCAGGATTGCCAGATACCCTATTGGACCTCCGATTTCCGAATTTGGAAAAAGCAACAGAGGCGCTTGTAAATAGTTGGAAAGCTTACCAACAAGTTTTTATAGATCATCCAGAGAAGGAGACCATGCATCCTAGATTTGGTAAGTTGACGTTTGAGGAATGGGAAAAATTCCATGCAAAGCACATTGAACACCATTTTTCCCAGTTTGGGATTTAAGTGCTTTTTTTATTCTTCCTCGTCTGTAGCCTTTTCTAAAGGAGAAACTCCCCCAGAAACTAAAAATTTCATTACATCGGAATTTTTAACTCCATCCAAATACTTGACCTTTTCCCGGCTTACCAAAAAAACATTACCTGATACATTGTAGCTATGCGGAAAATATACGGCTACTAGGTTGGGTTCTCCAATGGCATCCATTTGTTCCTGCGTCACAAAACCCAAACGATTCAGGGAAGCAGATACCTCTACGAGAACCGGAATATTGAATTTTTTCTTTTCCCCAACAAAAGCCCCCATCAAATCTTTGATAGAGGTGTAGAGCAGGTTGACAAAAGGAATTTTAAACATTCCTCTTTCAAACCATTCGAAAAGGGGCTTGGTGAAAATTAGACTTGCTAAATAGCCTACAAAAGTAATGACGCACAAGACCATCAGGATACCTATGCCTGGAATAGGCACAGGAATCAAATTATCCAGAAACAAAAAAAGTTGATAGATAATATATACGGTGATGGCCAGCGGCGTAAGAAATAGCAGGCCGCGAAAGAAATAAGCAAGAAGTTTACGGTAGGTAAAAGACATGGAGCAAAGGTATACTACTGGTAAAGTGAAACCGCACTATCAAAAAGGATTTCTATTCTATGATTTTAATTTTCACACTTCGATAATAGACGATACTTTCGGGATCATGTGCTTGAAGAGCTATGGTCCCACGATCAAATCTTTTTTCACTCCCTGAGGTAGGCCTATTCTTATCTTCAGATTCATCGTATTCCATGACCAAATTTCCATTTATAAATACCTCTGATTGATCTCCCTTGACTTTGATAAGATAGGTATACCAATCCCCATCTTGGACAAAGACCTCCCTGACATCCTGAAATGAATACAAACTTCCAGATTTCCTCCAATCACTATGGCTTTGGTTTACCTGGACCTCATAACCCTTGTCTGGCCAGCCCGTTTCTTGGTATTTGGTATGGAAAAATATTCCAGAATTAGCCTTAGGCATAGTCTTTACCTCTACCAAGAGTTCGAAGTTTTTAAAATCCGCATTTCCTACCGGGCCTTCATAAAATGCATGGGCCCTAGGACCCGCTACCTTTAGAAGATTCCCTTCCAAAGAAAATGAAGCTGGGTTTTCAGAAATTCTCCAACCTTCCAAATTCTTTCCGTTCAAAAGTTCTATCCATTCTTGAGCATTAGCTGGAGTAAAAAAGACTCCAGCAAACAGTACTAGTAGTGCCAATAATTTTTTCATAACATATGTAAGGATCTAGGTTTAAGTTAAGAAAGAAATATCATAATCATATGACCGAAAAATAAAAAAGGCTCTAAAGAAATTCTTTAGAGCCTTAGAATCCTACAGAAAAGATTACAAATCAATTCCCATAAAAGACATGAAAGCAATACCCATCAAGCCCGTCAAGAGCATGGTAATACCAAGTCCTTTCAATCCATTGGGTACCATAGAATACTTAAGTCGCTCACGAATAGCGGCCAATAGCACTATGGCCAACATAAAACCAAAGCCAGAGCCAAAGCCAAACACAGCCGATTCTGCTAAGGTATAATCCCTTTGCGCCATGAAAAGACAACCTCCCAAGATAGCACAGTTTACTGCGATGAGGGGAAGGAAAATACCCAGCTGTCCATAAAGTGCAGGAGAGAATTTTTCTACGACCATTTCCACCAGTTGCACAATGCCTGCAATGATGGCGATAAACATGATGAATCTCAAAAAGGATAAATCTATAGTAGCCATACTCGCAGAAATCCAAGTTAGCGCTCCTTCTTTCAATACAAATTCATTTAAAATCCAATTGAAGGGGACAGTGACACCCAAAACGAATACTACCGCTGCTCCAAGACCTACTGCAGTACTCACTTTTTTGGAAACTGCCAGAAACGAACACATTCCCAAAAAGTAAGCGAAAATCATGTTGTCAATGAAAATCGATCGAATACCTAAATTAAATAATTCCATGGTGTTTTCTGTTTAGAATTAGTGTTCTACATATCCAGTTTTGGTACGCTGTACCCAAACAATCAATCCCAAAATGATAAATGCTCCCACAGGAGTAACCATCAGTCCATTGGTGGCCAACTTGAAATCTGGCCCAAAAAGGCTAGATACATATTCAAATACTGGCACCCCAAATACGGAACCTGATCCCCAAAGCTCTCTGAAAAACGCAACTGTCAAAATGATCCAAGAATATCCTAGGGCAGATCCTAATCCATCCAGCATGGAATCGTAGGGTTTATTTCCCATCGCAAAGGCCTCCAATCGACCCATGACAATACAGTTGGTGATGATCAAACCGATAAACACGGATAATTCTTTGTACATGTCGTAAGAGAAGGCCTTTAGAAATTCACTTACAAGGGTAACTAGGGTCGCCACCACTGCCAATTGTACGATAATCCTAATCCTGGAAGGGATGGTATTTCTCATCAAGGAAATGGCAAAGTTGGATAAGGCTACCACAAATATTACCGAAATGGCCATGACTAGGGTAGGCTTCATTTGAGTAGTTACCGCCAAAGCAGAACAAATCCCCAATACCTGTACAGTAACCGGATTGTCATCAATGAGAGGATCCGTAACTAATTTCTTTCTCCTTTTGGAAAGTAAAGGCTCAGCTGGCTTTGCTACCAAAGGTTTTTCTGCTATTTCAGCACTCATAGTGGGTTGTTTTTAATGAGGTATAGATTAGAGAATTGCTACTGCTTTTGAAGCGGTTTTGGACTTGATGTAGGCTTCGTAGCAGCCCATATAAGATTTTAGCATGGTATTTACTCCATTTCCAGTGATGGTGGCTCCAGACATACCATCTACTTTATGAGCATCGGAGTCATAATTCTTACCTTCTCCTTTTTGCATCATCACCGCTATCAGCGCACCAGATTCATCAAAAATCTTTTTATCGATATAGCGTTCTTGAACTTTTCCTTCCGTAATTCTGGCACCCAAACCTGGTGTCTCAGAGGCATGAGCCAAGGTAATTCCAGCAATAGTATTCAAGTCAGTTTTAAGGGCCACATATCCCCAAATGGCATCCCAAAGCCCTGCCCCATACATAGGGAAGATATAAGATTCAATTTGATCGGGTTTGCCCTCTGCATGAAAAATATATACTGGATAGGCTCGCTCCTCTGCAGGCTTCTTATAATCTTTGGCTATTTCTACTTTTTCAGCTGTTATCCCCCCTTCAGTAATTTCCTTTCCAGAAATATCTACCACGATAGGAGATATACGGGAGGCATAAAATGCTTTAACATCTTCAGGAGTCATGCCAGCAATTTTCTCTGCAGAAATCACCGCCCCCAAGATTTGCTTTTTCTTATCCAAGGCGATTGCATCCCGCTGCCAAGGGCCAAGTACTTGTGCAGATCCTGAAAGCAATAGCCCCAAGATGATAGTAAGTACTGCAGAATAGACGATAATGTAGGTGTTAGACTGTTGCACGTTGTAACCTCCTTTTTTTATTAGCTTTTACTACATAATGATCAATCAATGGAGCCACGACATTCATGAAGAGCACCGCAAGCATAATCCCTTCAGGATAAGCTGGGTTGGTGACTCGAATAATTACTGTAAATACTCCAATGAGAATTCCATAAATCCACTTACCAAGCTCCGTCTGAGCAGCAGATACAGGGTCAGTAGCCATAAATACCACACCAAAAGCAAGACCTCCCATCACCAGATGGTAGTGCGCTGGCATGGCCATGAATTGATTTACATCCATTCCATTTCCTGCAAAGGCATTCATCACCAATCCCATGGCGTACGCACCACCAAATCCTCCCACAATGATTTTCCAGCTGGCCACTCCTGTAGCCACTAGGATTACAGCACCTATCAAGGCCATCAAAGTAGATGTTTCTCCAATGGATCCAGGAATCCAACCCATAAACATGCTCATAAAGCTGTAATCTGCGTTAAATGCTGCATTGTGCTTGGACAATGCCTCCACTACAGGTGTTCCATCGATGCTTGAATTGTAAGCAACAGCCAGCGCGGTAGCTCCAGAAAATCCGTCTACAGCAGGCTTATCGGCCAAAGAAGACCATAATTCTGAAGAAGTCCATACCAAATCTCCCGAGATTTGAGCCGGATAAGCAAAATACAAGAAAGCCCTAGCGGTCATGGCTACGTTGAGAATATTCATTCCCGTTCCCCCGAATACTTCCTTACCGATCACCACTGCAAATACCGTAGCCAAGGCTACCTGCCAAAGTGGGATGTAAGGAGGCATAACCAAGGCAATCAACATTCCTGTAACCAAATATCCTTCCGAAATGGGGTGGTTACGAATCACGCAAAAGGTAAATTCCGTTGCCAACCCAACTGCATAAGAAACAAGCAAAATTGGTAACACGGAAAGTGCTCCAAAAATGGCTTTATCAAGAAAAGTACTCCCTTCCCCAGTGGCAATGAAATGCTGGTGTCCAATGTTATAGCTACCAAACAAAAGTGCTGGAATCATAGCAATCACTACCGTGATCATCACGCGCTTCAAATCTGTCGCGTCTTTAATTTGAGCACCTTTTGACTTGGTAACCAAGTCAGGGGCAAAAACAATAGTCCTATGACCCTCATATAGGGTGTGGAATTTTTCCCATTTCGCTCCCTTTTGGAAGTTAGGTTTGATCCCATCGAAGAGTTTTTGTATTAACTTCATATGTCAACTATACATTAATAATTCAATTCCTTGACGCACCAATTGCTGTAGTTCATTTTTAGAAGGATCTACAAATTCACACAAGGCAACATCTTCTTCAATCACCTCATACAATCCCAATTCCTCCATTTCATCAAAGTCCTCTGTGATGATAGCTTTAAATAAATAGGTGGGTAAAATATCCATAGGAAGGACTTTTTCAAATACCCCAGACACCACAAATGGCCGTTCTTCCCCATGGGTATTGGTATCTACCTTAAACTCCCCTCTGTTAAGGAAGGAAAACATACCAATGGCCTTATGAAAGCTGAGTTTGGAAGCACTTGGCTTTAACCAACCTAAAAATTCTTCGTAATCCCCTTCGGGAATCACGGTCACTTGGTTGTGGTAAAATCCAAGGTATCCCTCAGCACCCACACTTTCTCCAGTAAGCACATTGCCTGAAATCACTCGAGCATGGGTAGCCTGGGTATTTTCTTTCACAAAAGGAGTCACTTGGGCTCCCGTGTAGGTCTTTACATACCCTCTTTGCTTCAACTCAGAACCAGTCAAGGCAACCATTTTGGAGGCGTCGTAAATCCCTTCAAGTACATATTTTCCAATTTGTACTACGCCATAGGGGGAAACAGTCCATGCGATTTCTCCCTTATTGATAGGATCTAAATGATGAATTTGTACACCTACGTTTCCAGCCGGATGGGGGCCAGAGAATTGATTGAGTTGTACGTGCCTTACAGAAGAGAAAAGCTCAGAGACTGCCTTGGATCCATCCACATTCAAATGAACCTTTCCTGCAGTCAATTTCGCTAGGGCATCAATTCCAGCTTGAAAATATCTTTCTTCCCCTTGAAGTAGGAAGTTTACCTCTGCTGCCAAAGGATGCGTATCAAAAGCCGAAATAAAAATGGCTTTGGGTACATTCATAGGATTGGCTACAATCCCGTAAGGTCTTTGGATGATATGGGGCCATGTCCCTGAAGCAGCCAATTGGGCAACAATAGATTCTCTATTCTGAGAAAGATCTATGGGGGTTCCCTTTTCATGGGTAATTTTTTTGTCTGCAAGAATTTTTATTTCAAGCAATTTCCTCTTCTCCCCTCTCTTAATTTCTACTACTTCTCCGGACACAGGAGACGCATATAGGACTTGGTCCATGGCCTTGTCCAGTAATAGAGGAGTCCCTGCCTTTACAGTATCTCCCTCGTTTACAAGTACTTTTGGACGCTGTATCCCGGGAAAATCCGAGGGTTTGAGGGCAAAGGTGGAGGCTGAGGCTACCTGAAGTAGTTCCAAAGGAGCCTTTCCGGCTAGCTTCAGATCAAAACCCTTTTTTAGCTTCACTATTTTTGACATAGGTGTGATTTACAATGAACCTTAAAAACGGCACAAAGCTAAGAAAAAACCTTTCTTAAAGCAGAAGTTTTTCTATTAAAACATCTGTCTTTTTAAATAAATTTTTGTTGCCGAGAGGAGGTCAAAAAATTTAGTCTTGAAGCTCCCCTATTTCCAAACCTAGGACATAAGATTGTACCTGCTCCATCAGCCACATGGGCGTTGATGTAGCGCCACAAATCCCCACTTTATCAGCCTTATGAAACCAATCTTGCTCTACCTCCAATTCATTTTCGATAAAGTAACTTCTTGAGTTTTCTGCTAGACACACTTGATACAGTGCCTTTCCGTTAGAACTTTTCTTTCCAGATACAAATAAGACCACGTCATTTTCTTGAGCAAACCGCTGCAATTGAGGTTCGCGATTAGACACTTGTCTGCATATAGAGTCATTGGAATTGAAATCCAATTCGTTTAATTCCCCTTTAGTTTCTTTAATTCTTTTTTCAATTTTTTCAGATAGGGCATAAAATCCCTTAGTGCTCTTGGTGGTTTGGCTGAATAGGGTAACGGGGCGTTGGTAATCAATCTTTTCCAAATCTGCATCTTCCATGACAACAATGGCCTTTTCCAAAGTCTGTCCAGTCAACCCAATTACTTCTGCATGTCCTTTTTTTCCAAAAATGACAATCTGCCCATTTTCCCTTTCCATTTTATCAAAAGCGTTCTTTACTCTATGCTGAAGCTTTAACACCACAGGACAAGAAGCATCGATCAATTCAATGTTATTTTCAATGGCTAGTTTGTACGTCTCTGGAGGTTCCCCATGAGCTCGGATCAAGACTTTACAATTGCTCAGTTCTTGAAGTTTATCCCTATCTATAACAACAAGTCCTTTTTCTCTCAACCTCTTTACTTCCATGTCGTTGTGCACTATATCTCCAAGGCAGTAAAGTGTTTCCTGATTTTCCATCTCATCCTCTGCCATTTTGATGGCAAATTCAACTCCAAAACAATAGCCTGAATTTTTATCTATAGTAACCTGCATAGGGATTTAATTAAAAATTACTTTTTGTGCATGAGCAATAATCTTGCCGACTTGCTGTTCAAAAGAAAGAGAAGTAGTATCTATTTCTATGGCATCAGTTACCTTTAGTAAAGGACTTTCCACACGAGAAGAGTCCTTCCTATCACGAGCTATCAAATTTTCTTTTATTTCTTGTAGATCCACCTCTTGTCCTTTTTGTTGTAACTCCACCTGCCGTCTTTTCGCCCGAATATCAACATCGGCAGTCATAAAAATTTTTAAGGCCGCATCTGGGAAAACTACTGACGCGATATCCCTGCCGTCCATAACAACTCCCTTATTTTTTCCCAATTCTTGTTGCTGCGCGACCATCGCCTGTCGAATCTCTTTGATACTAGCTACTTCACTTACACGTTCAGAAACGCGCATGGTTCTAATTTCTTCCTCAACATTTATACCGTTGAGGTAAGTTTCTTGACGCAAGGTGCTAGGGTTAGTTTGAAAAGTAATTTGTAAGGTGCTCAAGCCTTTGACTACATCCTTGGTACTACTCAAGGAAAGTCCTTCATTCAAAAAATGTAAGGCTGCAGCTCGGTACATGGCTCCCGAATCAATATAGATGTATCCCAATTGTCTGGCTACTTCCTTTGCCGTAGAGCTTTTTCCACATCCCGAGTACCCATCAATGGCGATGACAATTTTATTCATCAAAAACCTATCTTGATTCCCTGCCTAAATTTGAGCAAAGATAGTAGTTTTAATGGTTATCTAATGGAAAGGAAGTACTTCCTTTAGTAATTCTTTTTCTGTCGAATTATGTCCATATTAGTATTATATGAACCTCCAAGCCAATTTTATTGATCTGCAGCGGAGACGAATTTATCCCATTGAATTGCAGGTCTCTCAGCAAAAGATTGTACGTATTCGAGAGATAGTCTCTCAGGAGGATCTTCCCTTTCTGCTCCCAGGCTTTATCGACGCTCATGTGCATGTGGAATCCTCCATGCTGGTTCCCTCAGAATTTGCTCGCCTGGCCGTAGTGCATGGTACGGTAGCCACCGTATCGGATCCCCACGAGATTGCCAATGTCTGCGGGATGGATGGCATAGACTACATGATAGCAAATGGAAAGCAGGTACCTTTTCATTTTTATTTTGGAGCGCCCTCTTGTGTGCCTGCAACGTCCTTTGAGACAGCAGGCGCAGAGATTTCCACTTCAGAAATTGAGGAGCTGATGGCTAGACCTGATATTTGGTACCTAGCAGAAATGATGAATTGGCCAGGTACAGTGCAGCGTGACCCTATAGTTATGGCTAAAATTCAGGCCTCTCTACAGCATGGAAAACCTGTAGATGGTCATGCCCCAGGGCTTAGAGGGGAGCTTGCCGAAAAATACGCAGGCGCTGGCCCAAGTACCGATCATGAATGCTTTACCTACGAAGAGGCCTTAGAAAAAATTAAGTTAGGGATGAAAATTGCAATTCGAGAAGGCTCGGCTGCCAAAAACTTCGACGCCTTAATCGACCTGATCGATAGCTACCCCGAGATGATTTTCTTTTGCTCGGACGACAAGCATCCCGACAGCCTGGCCCTAGGCCATATCAACGAACTCGTGGCTAGGGCCATAGCCTTGGGCAAAGACCTGTACGATGTCCTTCGAGCAGCCTGTATCAATCCCATTCTCCATTATTCTTTGCCCCTTGGACAAGTTCGCGAAGGAGATAGCGCAGATTTTATATTGGTAAAAGACCTAGAAAATTTTGAAGTCCTCGCTACCTACATCCAAGGTCAAAAGGTAGCAGAAGATAGAAAAAGCCTGATTCCAAGCGTCAAAAATGAAGTCATCAATCGCTTCTCTACCTCCCTTAAAAAGCCAATGGATTTTCAACTACCCGCTAAGGGTGCCGAGGTAAGGGTCATAGAGGCAGTAGATGGACAGTTGATTACTCCAGCACTTAGCGCAAAGATACTAGTGGAACAAGGAATGGCCCTGCCTGACATAAAGCAGGATATTCTCAAAATCACCGTAGTCAATCGGTACCAAGATGCTCCAGCAGCAGTCGCATTTATAAAAAACTTTGGCTTGAAGCGTGGAGCTATTGCCTCCTCTGTAGGTCATGATTCCCATAATATCCTTGCTGTAGGCGTAGACGACGAATCCCTCTGTCGTGCGGTCAACTTAGTGATCCAAGCCAAAGGTGGCATCTCTGCAGTGTGTGGAACACAGACAGAGGTGCTCCCCCTTCCTGTGGGAGGCATCATGAGTACAGAGGACGGATACCAAGTGGCGGAGGCCTACACCCGATTGGACCAACTGGCCAAATCCATGGGTTCCCAATTACATTCTCCCTTCATGACCTTAAGTTTTATGGCATTGCTGGTGATTCCAAATCTCAAACTCAGCGATAAAGGTCTTTTTGACGGGGAAAAATTTGCGTTTACAGATATTTTTAAATAAAATTAAAATATTTAACTATTTTTTTGTATTTTAATTATTTTTAATTAGGTTTATAAAACATTCGCGGCTTTATTTTTTCAACTAGCTAGATTGCGGTTTTTACTTGATCCTATTTTTTAATTTAACTCTGAAAACAATGAAAATTTTTACTAGATGCTTCACTTTTTTAATACTCTTATCTTTTTTTTCCTGTCAAAATCCAGAGCAGCAGGTCCCCTCAATTTCCGAAAATGAGGAACTACTTTCACTTTTTACGGTGAAGGAGACGACACAATACCTTGGGGTATTCGACAAGTTTCAAGCAGAAGAACTTACCGTTGAAAAAACTCCCAATGCAAATTTGTACCGATTGAAAGGGGAATCCATCCTTCGGTTGAAGTCGAAAGACTTTCCTATTTCATCCCTGATTTTCAAAGTGGAACGAGGAAAATTTTATCTCCAAGGAAATGAGAGGGACTTTATTTTCCAATCCGAGGGAAAAACAAAAATCACTGCTTCAGGCAGGACTACCGATCTTCTGGATTACGAACCCTCCTCCAACTCAAGCGAAGTGGACCTGCTTCTTTTAGGTTTCTTGGAACTCACCGCACCCAATGAAAAAAGGTACCATCCCAAACCGCTTCTCGAAAATCATAGAATTCAATGCTCCTTTTGGAAAACGTATTACCTCACGGCTGTCAATACTACTCGCGCGACTACAACGGATGAATTGTCCGCTGCAGTAGAAAGCGGGGTGTACAACGTGGGCTGTAGCAAAATCGGAGGAGTGGATGTTTCTTGCTTCTTTGAATCCCATTTCTGCATTGCAACCCAAGCTTATTGTTGTGATTAATAAAACTTAAACTACTATGCTACTTTTCACACTCAATCTCCCAGCACCCATTTTCACCCTGCTTCTTGTCCTTTACTTGGTGTTGGTGATTTATGTATTCATCGCCATAGCAAAAAGTGAACAGACCTTTGGTACCAAAATTTTGCTATTAGCCATCATGGTTTTGGTACCCTTGGCGCCGATCTTCTATTTGCTCTTCCGATCTCCAGCAAAGTCAGCAAAAAATACTTGAGCCCAGACCAACTAAATAAGCAGCTTGCGCGACCCTTTTAGTTAAAATTCTGAAGTAAAATGGAATTCGATTTCTGGATAATTGTCTTGAACCATTTGTAACCAAGATTTGGATTCGGCCATAAAGACCAACTTTTCGTCTTTGTCTCTAGCGATGTAACGGTTTTTTGAGCGGACAAACTCATCCAGTTGCTTCTTATCCTTGCATGAAATCCAACAGGCCTTGTACAAATTCATGGGGTGGAATTCCACGGTGGCATTGTATTCATTTTTCAACCTAAACTGAATGACTTCAAACTGAAGTTGACCTACAGTGCCCACCACTTTCCTTGCTCCCATATCAAAGGTAAACAACTGGGCCACCCCTTCTTCCATCAGTTGCTTCAGTCCTTTTTCCAATTGCTTGGTTTTCATGGCATCTTTGTTGACAACCTCTCTAAAAATCTCAGGAGAAAAACTTGGTATCCCTGTATATACCATATTTTCTCCTTCTGTCAGCGTGTCACCAATTTTTAAATTTCCGGTATCGTATAGACCCACAATATCTCCAGGAAAAGCCTCATCGATAATTTCTTTATCCTGGGCCATAAATTGGGTCACATTGGAAAAACGCAGAGGTTTAGGCCCTCGTACGTGGTGGTAGGGTCTATTCCGCTCAAACTTACCCGAACAAATTCTTAAAAAAGCAATTCGATTGCGGTGGTTGGGATCCATGTTGGCATGGATTTTAAAAATAAAACCAGAAAACTTGGCTTCAGAAGGACTCACCTCCCGCACATCTGTCTCCCTACTTTGAGGTATTGGAGCAATTTGGATGAAGGTGTCCAGCATTTCATTCACCCCGAAGTTATTCACAGCAGACCCAAAAAATACAGGTGCCACCTTGCCTTCCAAATACTCATTTATTTCAAATTCAGGATAAACACCCTCTATCAATTCCACATCTTCGCGCAGCTGTTGGGCATTGCTTGTACCAATTAACATATCCAAGCGATCGTCTCCCAAATCCTCAAACACCTGTCTATCGTCACTTAACTTGCGTTGGGAAGGAGTAAAAAGATTTAATTTTTTTTCAAAGAGATTATACACGCCCTTAAAGCCTTTACCCATGCCAATAGGCCAAGATAGGGGGCGAACCTTGATATTTAGTTTGGATTCGACTTCATCAAGAAGATCGTAAGGATCTCGGCCCTCTCTGTCTAATTTATTGATAAAACAAATCACAGGAGTGTTGCGCATCCTGCAGACCTCCATGAGTTTTTCGGTTTGAATTTCTACCCCCTTGACACAATCGATCACCATGATCACCGAATCCACGGCAGTGAGGGTTCGGTAGGTATCCTCAGCAAAATCCTGGTGGCCAGGTGTATCCAAAAGATTTATTTTAACCTGCTTGTATTCAAATCCCATGACAGAAGTAGCCACAGAAATCCCACGCTGCTTTTCAATTTCCATCCAATCCGACTTGGTCGCGGTATCAATCTTATTGGATTTGACAGCACCTGCAGTTTGTATAGCCCCTCCAAAGAGAAGTAATTTTTCGGTGAGGGTAGTCTTCCCTGCATCCGGGTGAGCGATGATGGCAAAGGTTCTTCGTTTGTTGATTTCTGAAGGCAAACTCATGGGTTGTAAAAATCTGGCTACAAAGGTAGGTAAATTTGCCCGACTCCTTGATTATCTCTCCAAAATACCCCCTTGCGGTCTTTCAGGTACTTGCTTAAAAAAGGTCAGGTAATTGCACCTGATATAAAAGGTAAAAATTTAATTAGGCAGGCTATTCTCCTTCTCTTATTCCTTCTGTTACAAACCTAGACCCTTCTTCGAGGGTCCCTAACAATAAAATTCGAAAAGTGCTTCCTTTTCCCAATTCAGATTGTTTGACAAAAATCTTTCCCCCATGGTACCCTTCCATGATGCGTTTGGCCAAGGTCAATCCCAAACCCCAACCTCGCTTTCTGGAGGAAAATCCTGGGTTAAATACTTTTTTAAAGTTCTTTTTCTCTATCCCTATCCCTGAATCTTTTATATCCAAAATGACAAACTTGTCACTATCCTGCTGCAGGGTAAGGCTAATCACCCCTTTTCCCTTCATCGCATCCACAGCATTCTTGCAAACATTTTCAATAACCCATTCAAACAAGGGCTTATTCATCAGGGCCATCAAGTCTTTAGAATCGGCATGAATTTCCCATTCCACCTTGGTGGAAATTCTTGGCCTAAGGTAAGAGATCGCCTCTTCGACGACCTGATAGATATTTTCTGGCTGTATGACGGGAGTACTCCCAATACTACTAAATCGCTCGGTGACCATACGAAGCTTGACCACATCTTTGTCCATCTCCTGAATAATTTCCTTGTTTTCATCCCATACGGGAGAATTACGCAGGTAATCTATCCATGCCATCAAGGAAGCGATAGGAGTCCCCAGTTGGTGGGCAGTTTCTTTTGTCAAACCTGCCCACACCCGATTTTGCTCAGCGATTTTGCTTTGATTAAAAACCGCATAGGCTAAGCCTCCAAAAAGAAGGATCACCCCCAATTGAATGTATGGGTAATAGCGAAGATTGGTCAAAAGCTCAGAATTGCGGTAATAGACCCGAATATCAGATTCTTCCAGCAAGATAGGTTCGTATTCCTCTTGCATCTCCGCCAATTCTCTTTCCAAGGTCTTGGTGGAATCTTGTGCAGAAGCATTGTTCCTGAAATTGATATTTCGAAAATCAATAGGTGTTCCTTCCGAATCCACCATAATGATAGGAAAGGAATAATTTTGTTGAATTATCTCCTGATTGATAAATGTGAGGTTTTCCGAGGTAGTAGCTGCATATTCCAATGCAGAGGAAAACAACTCGATCTGCCTACCCTCCCGCTGCTTCAACTCCTCCACCAAGCGATTGGTATACCAAATAGATCCTAATCCCAAACTCAATGACACTAAAAAAACCAGCCACTTGACCTGTTTTTTGTTTTGGTACACATCGATACTTGCCAGATCTTGAAATCTGTTTTTCATCACATGCAGATTGAGGTACAGCAATAACTACCGTTCTACAATAATAGTATAGTTAAAGATGGGAAAAACTGAACTCTTCTCCCTCATGGATGTGAAAAAATGTACTGCTAATCACGTCTCTTCCTAATAAATCACTTGTCCACTACCTAGAGTGCTATTTGGAACGTATCCATTTCCACAAAAGTTTGTAGGAAGGTTTTGTTCCATGGCTTAAAATACCAATGCGGTAAATTTTTGCTGCCAGCTGCGTAGTTAGCAAAAATCCTGCAACAAGGAGGCCTAGGGAAAGGGCCAGTTCCCAAAAAGGTACCCCATAACTAATCCTTCCCATCATGGCAATAGGAGAGGTAAAGGGGAATATCGAAAGCCAAAACGATGTGGTGCTATTGGGATCCTGCAAAACAAATACAAACAAACCCAAATACGCTACAATCAAAGGTATGGTAATGGGAAACATAAATTGTTGAGCATCGGAAGGACTATCCACTGCAGCTCCTACCGCAGCAAATAAGGCTCCATAGAGCAGGTAGCCGCCGAGAAAATATAGAATAAAAGACACTAGTAGGGATACAAAATCAATTCCATGAATCACCTGTAGCATAGCCCCAAGATCCCCTTGATTTTGTGCCATAGCCATGGCCTCTGGACTTGTCATTTCCAGGGCCTGTTGCTGAGGCATTTGAATCCCCAAAACACCCAAGACCAAGGAGGAAAGTACAGAAATCAAAATCACCCAAATCAAAAATTGGGTAAGCCCCACTGCGCCAATACCTACAATTTTTCCCATCATCAATTGAAATGGCTTCAAGGAAGAAACTAAGATTTCGACAATACGGGAGGACTTTTCCTCGATGACCCCCTGCATGATTTGATTTCCGTAAAGAAATATAAATAGATAGATCAAAATGCCGGATAGAAATCCAAGCCCATAATTGACACCTGCATCGGTGAGCACCTCTTCTCCGGAATCTTGCAAGGTCAAGGACTGTATAGATACCTCTGTCTTGATTTCTTGAAGAATCTCCGGATCAATCCCTTCATTAAATAAGCGTTGATTTTCAATTTTTCTTTTCAAGGCTGATTCTAGATAGCCGATCAAGGAAAGGCTTGGGTTTTCTAGTCCATAAAACTGAATTCCCTTAGGGTCTTTCAAGTCCAGAGGAGGTAGGTACAGGACCCCGTACCTCTTTCCCTCCTTTACCCAAATCTTGGCTTCTTCCACGCTTTTTGCTGAGGAGCTAAAGGCATATTGCTCGGAGCTCTCCAAGAAAAATAAGCCCGTCTCGTCTACCACTTCGATGACCCGGAGCTCTTGATTTTCCATTTCTTCCACAGCAATCCAAACAAAAACACCCATAATCGCTGGAAAAATCAAAGGAGTCAATAGGGTAGCGATAAGAAAGGATTTCTTTTTCACCCTAGCAAGGTATTCTCTCTGTATTACTAAAAACACCTTATTCATTGGAATTGGCCTTTACCTGTTGGATAAATAGTTGTTCCATACTCGGGACTTGTTCTTGGAAACTAAGGACTTCCCCAAAGTGCATCAGTTCTGTCAATAGTTGATTAGGGCTTTGACCACCCATAGGGATTGACAAGCGAAGTTGCCCTTGCTTGGACTCCTCTACAGTCCAGAAAGCAGGCAATTCTTTAGACACCTTATTTAGCACAACTTGGGCACGATCAGATCTGAATTGCGATTTTATCTCGTTGATGGTTCCATCTAAAATTTTTTTCGATTTATGGATCATGGCTACCTGATCACAGAGCAGTTCTACGGATTCCATGCGGTGAGTACTCAGGAGGATGGTAGTCCCCTGCGCTTTCAAATCAAGGATTTCATTTTTCACCAATTCAGCATTCACTGGATCAAATCCTGAAAAGGGTTCATCCAAAATCAATAGGCTTGGGCCATGGATTACCGTAGCTATAAATTGAACCTTCTGTGCCATTCCCTTGGAGAGGTCTTCAATTTTTTTTGATTTCCAAGAGGATATATCCATTTTTTCAAGCCAATAGGACACTCTTCGTTTGGATTCTTGCGCGTCTAAGCCCTTGATTCGTGAAAAATAAATCAATTGGTCGGCGACACTCATTTTTTTGTACAATCCCCTTTCCTCTGGTAAATAGCCTATTTTCTGAATCGTCTCAGCAGAAAGAGGCTTGCCCTCCAAAGCTACCGTACCACTATCCTGCTCAATGATTTGATTGATGATCCGAATGAGGGTAGTTTTTCCAGCACCGTTGGGGCCCAAAATTCCAAAAATAACTCCCACAGGGACTTCAAGATCTAAGCGATTCAGGGCCACATGGGTACCATAGGATTTGGAAAGCTGATTTATTCGGAGCATAACTTATTCTATGGTTACGGCGCCAACCCCCACATCCAGCACAAAATCCAATAAAGCAGGATGATTGGCAACATATCCCTTGGACACAAAGATATCTCCTCCCATTGCCCTAAGGTAGTCAGGAAGGACTGTTCGGCACAAAGGAGTTGTCTTGAGATGGATTCTCATGGGGGTAGATTCTGGAGGCAATTTTAAGTACAGGCTACCTCCTGCTACGGCAGCAAGAATTTGGGATTTTATTGGAGCTCCCTCACTGAAATTTAAACTGATTTCTCCATAATTGACTTCAATAATTACCTTTTTGGATTGCAAATAGTTGGCCTGCCGCAGGTCTACTTTTCCCATATTTAAGGTCACCAAAAGAGTGTCCATAGGTACCTGATTTGTCCTAGGGGTATCGTAATGGATGGAAATATCAGCACTTGCACTTTTCACCTTCATTTTAGAAATGGAAAGTTGGGAAAGGTCAAAATCTGCATTCCCCATTCCTAGGTTAAAATCAAGCAAATAGGAATAATCATCTGCCAATTGGATATCCCACGTATGATTTTCTTCGTTTTCAGATAAAAAGAGCTTGGAGGTAATAGACCTGCCCAGATTATCGGATTCGATATTTTTATGTACCAGGGTCGCGTCAACTACATCTTTAGCTATACTCGACCTAAACTCAGGGAGTATTGTGGATTTGAGAAGATGTCCATGGATATAAACGGGTAATGTGGAGGTACTTCCATTAACTTTAGTAAGACTATTGTAGGAAGAAAAATGCAAGGCAACCCGTTCTAGATCTGGCGATTCATTGATTTTGTATTCTTTGACAAATTGTCCATGGGCTAAGATTCCTGTCCAGCCAGTCAACATCAATAAACAGCACAATTTGTGTAACATAGAGGATGGTTACGGGGCAAGAAAAAAAAGGTTTCTAAAAATAGAAAAAAAGCCAGAATTGATTCTGGCTTTTCCTTTTTAAAAAAATTCCTTCATCCTGTCGAAAAAGGATTTCTCTTGCTTGCCCGGATCGGGCTTAAAATTCTCCGAGTGCTTCAATCCTTCCAAAATGTTTTTTTCTTCTTTAGATAAAGTAGTTGGTGTCCATACATTGACCATGATCAATTGATCTCCACGTCCGTAACCGTTGATATCTTTGATGCCCTTGCCCTTGAGCCGAAGCATTTTTCCACTTTGTGTCCCTGGATCAATTTTTATCTTCACTTTGCCGTCTAGGGTAGGAACTTCCACTGAGTCTCCCAAAGCAGCTTCTATAAATGAGATGTGTAAATCATAAATTACATTATTGCCTTCTCGCTGGAATACTTCGTCTTCCCCCTCTTCAATCACAATCAACAGATCCCCTGGAATCCCTCCAGGTATTTCATTTCCTTTTCCAGACATGCTCAATTGCATACCTTCTCCTACGCCTCCTGGGATCGTGATGGAAATTACTTCCTCTTTATTCAATAATCCCCGTGCATCAGCCTCATCCGGTCTTTTATCTACCAATTGTCCAGAGCCTCCACAGTAATTACAGGTACTTGCCGAAACCATTTGACCCAACATGGTATTCACCACCTTTTTTACTTGGCCACTACCTTGGCAGGAGGTACAAGTTTTGAAGGTAACTCCAGGGGCAACTACCTGTCTTTTTACTTTGATTTTCTTTTCCACCCCGTTGGCAATCTCACTCAAATTGAGTTTGATCTTCACCCGAAGATTAGTTCCCTTTTTGGTACGCCGACCTCCACCGCCGCCAAAAAATGAGCCAAATCCACCTCCTCCAAAAATATCTCCGAATTGGGAAAAAATATCCTCCATGTTCATTCCTCCCCCTCCAAATCCTCCACTGCCTCCTAGGCCTTGGTGACCAAATTGATCGTAGCGGGATTTTTTATCAGGATTGCTGAGCACCTCGTAGGCCTCTGCTGCTTCCTTAAACTTCTCCTCTGCTTCAGGATTGTTTGGATTTTTGTCAGGATGATACTGAATCGCCAGTTTGCGATAGGCTTTCTTGATATCCTCAGCGCTAGCCGATTTAGAAACCCCGAGTACCTCGTAATAATCTCTTTTTGCCATATCCTATTATGCTCCGGTAACCACCTTGGCGAAACGAACGACTTTATCTCCCAACATATACCCCTTTTCTACCACGTCAATTACCGACCCCTTCATTTCCTCTGAAGGTGCTGGAATCTGAGTTATAGCCTCCTGGGTATCTGGGTTAAATGGATTTCCAATCAGATTTTCCATGGATTTGAGTCCTTGGGATTCAAGAATTTTTACCAACTTATGAAAGATAAGTTGATTTCCTTCTCGAATTTTTTGAGCATCTACTTCTTGTTCCGCTGCTTTAAAAGCCCTTTCAAAATCATCCACCACAGGAATAAGCTCTTTCAATACTTCTTCCGAGGCGGTCTTGATTAAATCTATTCGTTCTTTGGCAGTCCTTTTTCTGAAATTTTCAAAATCGGAATACAGCCTCAGGTATTTTTCTTTCAATTCTGCTACTTCAGCCACCAATTTTTCCTCCTGGGATAAGAGCTCTTCTGGGCTTGATTCCCCTTCTTGAGAAAGTAGCTCTTCGGATGGGTTCAACTCTTGAGTTGCTTCAGTTTCTTGTTTTTCTTGATGAGAATCTTCCATGGGTATTTTAATCTTAGTTGGCTTCAAAGGCTTCATCAAGGAGTCTGCCAGAGAGAAATTGCTGACAAAGTGACACGATTAAGAATGAATTGCCTGCCAGATTAAATCTTTTAGTTGAGTTAAATGATATTGACTTCGAGAGGAGATAAATACGTGGGGCAAATCTTTGGGTAGTTCTTTCTCCATTTGTCCCATCAACTCCTCATCTAGCATGTCTGATTTAGAAATAGCCAAAAGTCGCTTCTTATCTAATAATTCTGGATTATATTTTTGAAGTTCCCCAAGCAAAATTTGATATTCTTTTTTGATGTCTTTTGCATCGGCAGGAATTAAAAATAATAAAATGGAATTGCGTTCGATATGTCTTAAAAATCGAATCCCTAGCCCTTTTCCTTCTGCTGCACCTTCTATAATACCTGGAATATCAGCCATAACAAAGGACCTGTCCTCTCGGTATCCCACCACCCCTAGGTTGGGTACCAAGGTGGTAAAAGGATAATCTCCAATTTCTGGTTTTGCAGCTGAAAGGGCCGATAGCAAGGTGGATTTACCTGCATTAGGAAATCCTACCAAACCTACATCGGCGAGCAATTTCAATTCGAGTATGATCCATTCTTCTATCCCCTCTTCCCCAGGCTGAGCAAAATGGGGGGCTTGATTGGTGGCCGTCTTGAAGTGATCATTTCCCAATCCTCCTCTGCCCCCTGAGGTGAGGATTACTTCTTGTCCATCCTGGGTAATTTCAAATCTCTTTTCTCCAGTCTCAGCATCTTTGGCTACCGTGCCTAGGGGCACCTCCAAGATCACATCTTTTCCATCTGCGCCTTTTCGTCTTCCACCCTCTCCCCCTTTTCCTGGTTCTGCAATGACGTGTTTCTTGTACTTCAAGTGGAGTAAGGTCCACATCTGAGCGCTTCCTCTGAGAATTACGTGTCCTCCACGGCCTCCATCTCCCCCATCAGGACCTCCCTTTGGGACGTGCTTTTCCCTACGAAAATGCACTGAACCCGCTCCCCCAGCACCAGAGCGCGAACAAAATTTCACGTAATCGATAAAATTGGACTCAGCCATGGAAGAGAAAGAAAAAAGGCTAAGCCCTAGAGCCTAGCCAAGTCTTGGAAGTGCAAATTTAAGAAAAGCTGTGATTTACATGCTATCAATAATGGAGGAGATTTGTGTAAAAATCTCATCTATTTTTCCCACTCCATTGATTTGATGAAGTTTGCCTTGATTCTTGTAAAAGTTGGCCACAGGCAAAGTTTCGTCTACATACACCTGAATGCGGGTTTTAATTTTTTCCTCATCCTGGTCATCACTTCGGCCTGAAGTTTTTCCTCTCTCTTTAATTCTTTCTTTGAGAATTTCTTGAGGCACTTCCAAAGCCACCATCCCGGAAATGTGCATGTCGTGCTCTTGAAGCATGGCATCCAGAGCTTCTGCTTGCGCAGTGGTTCTTGGAAAACCATCAAAAATAAAGCCTTTGCTATACGTGGTGTTGGAAATTTTATGCTCAACCATTTTGATAACTACTTCGTCTGGAACCAAGTGTCCTTGGTCCATATATTTTTTAGCAAGTAGGCCCAGCTCTGTTCCTTCGCCCAAGTGCTTGCGAAATAAATCTCCCGTAGAAAGGTGGGTCAAGCCATAGGCTGCGATGAGTTTTTCACTTTGAGTACCTTTTCCAGCTCCAGGAGGGCCGAAGAGAACAATATTTAGCATGTATACCTAAATTTTAAAGGGTGCTTAGCTGATAAATGTCGGGGAAATTTCTGCCTAAACCGTCGTAGTCCAATCCAAATCCGACGACAAATTTATTCGGAATTTCAAAACCCACATAATCCAAGGCATAATTATGCAAAAAGGCCTCTTTTTTGAAAAGTAAAGTGGCAATGGCCAAACGCTTGGGCTTTTGCTCTGCAAGGAATTGAGTCAAAAAAGCCATGCTGGTGCCGGTGTCCACGATATCTTCTACGATTATTACATTTTTCCCTTCAATAGATTGTCCAATCCCAAATACCGTCTCAATCTTGCCTGTAGATTGAGTGCCTTGATAAGAAGAAATACGCAAAAATTCACAGGTCAGGGGGATATGAATGGCTCTGACTAGATCTGCCATGACCACAAAGGATCCATTCAACACCCCAAGCAATACCACTTCTTGTCCAGCAAAATCAGCATCAATTTGAGCGCCTAGAGCTCGAATTCTCGTCTCAATTTGAGAGGAAGTCAAATAGGTTTCAAATACTTTATCTTTCAATTGTATTTTTTTCATGGTCTAGACTTACAAGTGGTGGAGCAAATAACGGTACATAGCAATCATGGATGCTACATCTTGTAAAGAAACTTTTTCATTGGGAGTATGAACATGATCTTCTGCTGCCCCAACAAAACACCAATCCAAGGCATAGGGCGAAAACTGTACTTCCCTGCCATCGCTACCTCCATACGCTTCCACTTCTACTTGAAAGGGGATACCGCTCTTTTCAGCTAAAAGAAGCAGTTTTTCTAAGAATTTTTTTCGTGGAATAAATTTGTCTCGCAAGGAAATTACCACTCCCTGATGGTGCTGAATTCCTTCAGTGATCCAGGTGATGTCTGAAATCAAAGCCTGCTTCACGGGATACGTCTCTTGGATAAACTTCAGTAAAAAAGGCATACTGCCTCCTCCATGCTCTTCGTAGGTGGAAAATACTACCCATCCATCTTCCAGGGTTTCGCAGAGTTGCAAAGCAGCATAGATCCCCAAGCGATTGTCTAAGTAGGCAGCTTGTATAAATTCCTTAGTCGTCCTCACGTGTTGAGCAAAGGATAAACGTGTCCCTCGATCTATTTTTCTAGGAAAATCATGTTCCATGGATTCCTCCTCTCCTTGCAGTTTGCATGAAATCTCCCCCATGGTGTCTTCACCAACCAATTGGGTCCCTGGAATAAATTCAGGTCCTCCAATAGGAATTAATTGATTGGCATACCTGACCATGTACCCAACCGTGTCCATGTGCGCGAATACAGCAGTTCTTGGGACACCAAATCGAAGCAAAATACAGTCATGAAACGATTCTCCAGAATGAATTTCCGGTTGCACATTCCAGTGGTGGTGATGCTCAGCTATATAGGCCATCAACCATGCAGAAATCTCTGCTTCGTCTCCAGAAACTGAATTAATGTGTAGAATTTCATCTAGAATATTTCTTTTTGGCATAAATTATGTAGTGGAGCCATGGGGCTTATTTAAAGCTAAACTATTTCAGTAAAATGTTGTTAATTAAATAATTCCTGTAGTTTTGCATTAAAATTAAAAGCAATTATCTTTGTAAAATAGATTCAACTATCCTAAAATTTGAAACAAAAATTTTTTGTCATGAAAAAACTAATACTTTCATCATTAATGGTTGGCTCATTAGCATTTTTCGCTAATGCCCAAGAGTTCAACAAATGGTCTATCGAAACCACTGCGGGTTTCAACAAGGCCATGGCACCACTAACTGCCGGTTATTTGTCTCCTACCTTGAATGTCGGCCATGCAGACCTCGGAATTCGTTACATGTTCAACGAAAAGTTTGGGGCGAAAATTGATTACGGATTTGGATCTTTTAAAGAAGCTCAAGGCAATAGCCCTGAGTTTAATACCAAATATTTCCGTCTCAACCTTCAAGGAGTGGCTAACGTGGGAAGAATTATGAATTTTGAGACTTTTTCTAATCGATTAGGCCTGTTGCTTCATTCAGGTGCAGGTATAGGTGTAGTTAACCCTGAGGTAAATCTATACAATTACTTTAATGACCGAGTTTACACCTTGATTTTTGGTATTACTCCTCAAATCAAATTGTCTGAAAAAATTGCCCTTGTAGGTGATATTTCTACAATTCTTAATGGTCGTCAAACGATCACCTTCGATGGCGTCAACGCAATTCTACCCGCTACCATGCCTAATGCTGTAACCAATAATGGGTATTTTGGAGCGAATGGAACTTGGTGGACAGGTACCTTGGGCTTGAATATTTACTTAGGCAAGGAAGCACAGCATGCGGATTGGTTTATCGCTTCCAACAACTATGTCACCAAAGAAGAATTAGCTACCCAAATCAACGGAATTAAGGATATGTTGAAAGATTCTGATGGAGATGGAGTTCCTGATTATCTTGACAAAGAACCAAATACTCCTGCAGGAGCACGAGTAAGCCCTTCAGGTGCTACTCTTGATTCAGATGGAGACGGTACTCCAGATCACATGGACAAGTGTCCTTTCCAGCCTGGAGCAGCCGCAGCTGGAGGTTGTCCAACTGAAGTTACTAAAGACGAAGTAGATTACTTGAAAAAAGCAATCAATGACGGATATGTTAACGTTTATTATGCTTTTGATAGCTCTAAGCCTCTTGCTTACTCCATCAGCGCAGCACAATACATTTCAAACTTCTTGAAGAGAAATCCTGGAGTGAAGGTAGAGGTTAAAGGATATGCCGATGAGTTGGGTCCTGAAGATTACAACATCAAACTATCTGAAAGCAGAGCTAAAGCGGTGTATGATCTTATTGTAGCCTCTGGAGTAGATGCTTCTAGAGTTACTTACAAAGGATATGGAGAAGATACCTCTGTAGATAAGGCTTCAGCAGATGCCAGACAAATGGCTAGAAGAGCAAGCTTTGAAGTAAAATAATTTAAGCACTGAATATTTTAAGAGGCTGGTTTTTCCAGCCTCTTTTTTTTATCCCTATTTCGGTAGAGAAGCTAGATTTTTTAAACTCCTATTGAAAAGGGTTTTCTTCCCCAATTCATTCATTTTTGTTATTTTCGATTATGTTTATCCTCTCCAAACATCCTTCTATTGCCAATCAATTTTTGGCAGAATTGCGGAATGTACATACGCAAAAAGATCGCATGCGCTTTCGAAAAAATCTCGAACGACTCGGTGAACTTCTTGCTTATGAAATCTCCAAAACTTTGAATTTCGAATCCAAGGAGATAGAAACACCCCTAGAAAAGACAAGCGTGCTTTTACCCAAAGACCAAGTGGTCTTAGTAGCAGTCTTGAGGGCTGCCCTACCTTTTTTTCAAGGATTTTTACACGTCTTTGATCAGGCAGAAAGTGGCTTTATTGGCGCATTCAGAGAGGAAAAGGGCGACAAACTTCAGGTACATCTTGGGTACCACGCCAGCCCTGAGTTAACAGGCAAAGTTGTTATTTTGGTAGATCCCATGTTGGCCACTGGACAATCCTGTGTAGCCGCGCTAAACACCCTACTGCAACATGGAACACCAAAAAGTGTCCATATTGCAGCAGCATTTGCCGCTCCAGAGGGAGTCAGCTATCTATCAAGCTCCCTAGCCTTTCCCTACAGCTTGTGGTTAGGGGCATTAGACAAGTCCCTTAATGCCAATTCCTATATTGTTCCTGGATTAGGAGACGCGGGAGACTTGGCCTTTGGGGATAAATTGTAGCCCTTTTTTCCTATTTCACGCTGCTGTTCAAACCTGTTACCATGAGCGACCCCTTCATAACCTTTTTTGGAATCTACCTGCTAAGTATGGTGAAATTTATTGCTGGTCCAGTGTTGGGAACAGCCGCAGGATATACCCCATTGCAAATGATGGGGGTTACCGTATTAGGCATGATGAGCAGTGTTACAATTTTCACCTTTTTGGGAGCGCCAATCAAAAAATATTTTATAACTAAATTAACTGGTCCAAGAAAAGTATTTACCAAAAAAAACAGAAGAGTGGTGAGCGTTTGGAATTCTTATGGAGAATTAGGAATTGCGCTACTTACCCCCCTTCTACTTACCCCAATTGGAGGCACACTTATTTTGGTTGCTTTTGGATCCAAAAAACAAAAAATTTTTATTTACATGTTGGGAAGCGCCATACTTTGGGGGGCAATCCTAAGTTATTCTATAGATGGACTTCTACGCATACCCTTTTTGAACCAACTACTTCGCTGATTCTGCATCCTGGTCGGGCAAAATTTCTATGTCCTGAATCAACACTTTTTTGGCAATTTCTTGACCTGTTAGGGTGGCGGCCAATCCCCCCATAGCTGTTTCCTTGTACCGACTTTCCATAGAAGCCCCGATCTCTCCCATCGCTTCTATGCATTCGTCTACAGGAATGACGGCAGATACATTAGATAAGGCAATCTGTGCCGAGCTGAATGCGATTGCTGCTGCACTGGCATTTCTTACCACGCAAGGTACTTCCACCAGTCCAGCAACAGGATCACAAACCAAGCCTAGCATGCATTGAATGGTAATGGCTACGGAAGTAAAAATTTGATCCACAGATCCTCCCAAGCAGTGCACTATGGCACCAGCAGCCATGGCGGCAGCAGCACCCGTCTCTGCCTGGCAACCTCCCACAGCACCAGCCAAACTTGCTTTCTCTTCTATAATTAGCGCTATACCCGCCCCAATCAATAGCCCTTCAAGGATACTCTCGTCCTTAAGGCCATGGATTTCTTGTAAAGTCACCAAAGTGCCCGGTAGAATTCCTGAGGCCCCAGCTGTTGGAGCAGCAACAACCCTTCCCATACAAGAATTTACCTCTTTGGCCGCTAAGGCCCGAGCAATCAAGCGCTGAAATTCTGGGGACAGGACGCTGAGGGGATTTCGGTAAACCTTTTTTGCTCCATTGGTAATCATTCCCGATCGAGACTGCATGTCCTCTTCAAGGCCTGTCATGACGGCCTCTTTCATGACTTGATATGCCTGGGCCATCCTTTGCCTGATTGTTTCTGAACTTCCTCCCTTTTGGTCTACTTCGTAAGCAATGACCGAATTCACTAAAGAAATGTGATGTTCCTCGCAATATTTTTTCCAGCCACTAAAACTATCAAAGAGAAATGACATAGGTTTTGGGTTTATTTTCTACTTAATTTCCTCACGTTTAAGAGGATACGTAAACTTAAAAACTAAAGTTTACCTCCTGCTTAATCCCTGGATCCAAGCTTAAAGCCACTGGACAGCTTAGTGCTGCTTGCTTTAATTTTTGGCTTACCATGGGGTCTAAGGGTGCTCCTTGCCAATGAAAGGTAATTCCAATTTCTTGAATCTTCCTGGGTTGGCTTTGCATGATTTTTGTCGTCTCCCAGCTAAGCCCTTCCAAGGATACTCCTTCCCGCTCTGCAATAATGCCCATAATCGTCACCATACAGCTTCCCAAAGCAGTAGCGACCAGGTCAGTAGGAGAAAATGCCTCCCCTCTACCATTATTGTCTAAAGGAGCATCTGTCACCAGGGCATTTCCAGAAAGCAAATGAAGGGCCTCTGTCCTCAATTTACCTAAATACGAACTTTTTATAGTGGGCATAAACTCTTACTTTTAAATTTCAGTTATATACTATATTCACCAAAATTAGGGTATTAATTCCGACCAACACGAATGCGTACGCTTAAATTCTTCTTCCCAATTTTATTCCTATGTGTTGCTCATCAAGCTTGGGCCCAACGAGAAGATGCGGGTAATTACGACTACGACAAAGAATATTTGCTAGGGGTAAATAAAAATACCAACGGTGGTTTAATAGGAGGATTTGCAATCAAAATAGGTACCCGGATAGACGATTCCCAGTTTTCTTTCTTGAGTTTGGAACTTTCCAATGTAAAGCATCCAAAAGAGACTCGATATACCACCATATTGGGGAATAACTACGTTTTTGGAAAATCCAATTACCTCTATTCCATTCGCCCCCATGTAGGTAGAGAGATTATCCTATTTAAAAAAGCACCCAATCAAGGGGTACAAGTCTCTGCTCTCGCTGCTGCAGGCCCTTCTTTTGGTTTGATTGCCCCCTATTACATCGAATATGCCATAAATCGAGTGGAAACCGTAGTGGAGCCTTACAATCCTGCCGTGCATCAAAGTCGCTTTAATATCCTAGGTACTGGCCAATTGCTTCAAGGAATAAGTCAGTCCAAACTGGCATTTGGAGGGATGGCAAAAGCAGCACTGCACTTTGAATTTGGCTTATTTAAAGGGAATGTTACTGGGCTTGAAGTAGGAGCGATGGTGGAAGGATTTCACAAAAAAATCCCTCTCATTTTAAATGCGGAAAGGCCTCAGTTTTTTCAATCCGGCTATTTCACCTTATTCTATGGATTTAGAAGGTAATTGAAATTAGATTTTTGAATACAGCTCAACTACCTTTGCAACAAATCTGAATCACATGATTGAATTACCTGTAATTTCTGATCGAGACATGGGGCGCAAAAAGCCCGATTGGCTGAGAGTAAAACTGCCTATTGGAGAAGAGTATGCAAAAGTCAGAAAACTAGTAGATCAACATAAATTACATACCATTTGTGAAAGTGGGAATTGCCCCAACATGGGCGAGTGTTGGGGAGCAGGGACTGCTACCTTCATGATCTTGGGTAATGTCTGCACCAGATCTTGTTCCTTCTGTGCGGTAGCTACCGGAAAACCAAAAGAATACGACACCGATGAACCCAGGAGGGTGGCAGAAGCCATTCGCTTAATGGGCGTAAAACATGCCGTAATTACCTCTGTAAATCGAGACGAACTCAAAGATAGGGGAGCAGAAATATGGTACCAGACCGTAGTTCTTACCAAGGAGTTTTCCCCAACCACCACGATTGAAACCTTGATTCCAGATGTAAAAGGCAATTGGGATGCCCTCTACCGGATGATAGAGGGAGGTCAAGAAGTGGTCTCTCACAACATGGAAACAGTGGGGAGGTTGTACCGTATGGTTCGCCCTCAGGCCAAATACGAACGTTCTTTAGAACAAATCAAGCGAACCAAAGCATTTGGAAAAAGAACCAAAACTGGGATTATGCTAGGCTTAGGAGAGAGCAAGGAAGAAGTCTACCAAGCCATGGACGATTTGGCAGCGCATGGATGCGATATTCTTACCCTTGGCCAATACTTGCAACCTACCAAAATGCATATTGAGGTGGCTGAATTTATCCATCCAGATACCTTTGCCCATTACCAAGAAGAGGGACTGAGGAGAGGAATAAAATACGTGGAATCGGGTCCTCTTGTAAGATCTTCTTACCATGCCGAGCGACACGTGCATGTATAAAAAAAGGGCAGCTAAGCTGCCCTTTTTGTTTGGTTCAAACATCTTCCTTATTTGGCATATTCCTCCACGGGAATACAACTGCAAACTAGATTGCGATCACCAAAAGCAGAGTCAATTCTCCTTACTGTTGGCCAAAACTTATTTTCCTTAACAAAGTCTGCGGGGAAAACAGCTTTTTCTCGAGAATAAGGCAAATCCCAGGTTCCCGTTAGGACCATGGTAGCTGTATGAGGAGCATTTTTTAAGACATTATTTTCTTTGTCAGCCTTGCCTTCTTCTATTTCTCTAATTTCATTTCGAATAGACAACAGGGCCTCACAAAATTTATCCAGTTCTGCTTTGGTTTCTGATTCTGTAGGCTCGATCATTAAGGTACCTGCCACGGGGAAAGAAACCGTAGGGGCATGAAATCCATAGTCCATCAAGCGCTTAGCTATATCTTCTACTTCCACGCCTACCTCTTTAAATGCGCGGCAATCCACAATCATCTCGTGAGCTGCACGCCCTTTGGTACCCGTGTAAAGAATTGAATAATGCCCCTTTAATTTTTCCTTGATGTAATTCGCATTTAAAATAGCGATTTGCGTAGCTCTTGTAAGTCCATCCCCTCCCATCATGGAAATGTATGCGTAAGAGATGGGCAGAATACTAGCACTTCCGTAAGGGGCTGATGAAATTGACGACACCGCATGCTCACCACCCGTTTTTACCAAAGGATTGCCTGGTAAAAAAGGAGCTAAATGACTCGCTACGCAAATAGGTCCCATACCCGGACCTCCTCCTCCATGGGGGATACAAAAGGTTTTGTGGAGATTGAGGTGACATACATCTGCGCCAATTCGCCCGGGAGAAGTCACTCCTACTTGAGCATTCATGTTGGCGCCGTCCATGTATACTTGTCCTCCGTAGGCATGAATGGTAGCACAAATTTCTTGAATTGCCTCTTCAAATACCCCGTGGGTAGAAGGGTAGGTAACCATCAAGCAAGATAAATTACTTCCGTGCTCTTCGGCCCTAGCCTTTAGATCATCCACATCGATATTTCCCTTTTCATCACAATTTACCAGCACCACTTTCATACCTGCCATGACCGCGGAGGCTGGATTAGTTCCGTGTGCAGAAGTAGGAATCAGCGCCACATTACGGTGGCCCTCTCCCCTATGCAAATGATACGCACGGATAACCATCAATCCAGCATATTCCCCTTGAGCCCCAGAATTGGGTTGAAGGGAGGTGTCGGCAAAACCTGTAATTTCTGTTAGCCAAGACCGTAGGTTTTCAAACAACTCTTGATAGCCGGCAGTCTGGTCAATTGGCGCAAAGGGATGAATCTGCCCAAATTCTGGCCAAGTAACGGGGATCATTTCCGCCGTAGCATTGAGTTTCATGGTACAAGAACCCAGAGAAATCATGGAGTGCACCAAGGAAAGGTCTTTGGCCTCAAGTTTTTTGATGTAGCGAAGCATCTCATGTTCGCTATGATTGGTATTAAATACGGGATGAGTCAAATAGCTTGAGGTTCTTACCAAGGACTTGGGCAGATCGAGAGTGAGACCATTGACCAGAGGAGTGAGTGCAGGAGCAGGCTTTCCTAAAGCCTCTGCAAAAATGGAAATCACTCGACTGGCATCATCCAAAGTCTTTGCCTCATCGAAAGCAAGGAAGATGGCGCCTTTCTCATACCTAAAATTAATTTCATTTTCAATTGCAAGCTTCTTTACTTTGGTTTGGAAGGCATCGTCAGCCATCACCTTGAGGGTGTCAAAAAAGAAGGAATTCCCTACTACCATTCCCATACTTTCTAGGCTTTGGGCGGTCAATTTTGCTAAGCCATGGGTGCGCAAAGCGATATTTTTAAGGCCTTGAGGTCCGTGGTATACGGCATAAAAACTTGACATCACGGCCAGCAGCACTTGGGCAGTACAAATATTGGAAGTTGCCTTTTCTCGTTTGATGTGTTGCTCTCGCGTCTGTAGGGCCATTCTATACGCCTTATTGCCCGCACGATCGATAGAAACACCGATAATTCGTCCTGGAATTTGACGCTTAAATTCATCTTTGGTTGCAAAGAATGCAGAATGGGGTCCGCCAAATCCCATGGGAACACCAAATCGCTGTGCCGAACCCACGACCACATCGGCCCCCATTTCTCCTGGAGGAGTCAATAGGGTCAGGGCCAATAAGTCTGAAGCGAAGGCTGTGAGCACATGATTTTCTTTTGCAGACGCCACCAAGGAGGTGTAATCCAAGATTTCTCCTTCCACGTTGGGGTATTGAAACATGACTCCGTACAATTCCGGGTCGGTAAGGTCTAAGGAAGATAATGGACCAAAAACCAAATTGATTCCTACTGGCTCAGCCCGGGTTACCAACAACGCTTTGGTTTGTGGAAATACGTTTTCATCTACAAAGTAGGTGTTGGCATTTTTTTTCTCTCTAAGCTTTACCGCGTGAAGCATGGTCATGGCTTCGGCGGCAGCCGTGCCTTCGTCAAGCAAGGAAGCATTTGCAATTTCCATCCCTGTTAGCTCGATCACCACCGTTTGAAAATTAATCAAGGCTTCTAACCTTCCTTGAGCAATTTCTGCTTGGTAGGGAGTGTATGCAGTATACCATCCTGGATTTTCCAATACATTTCTAAGCACTACGCCAGGCACCAGGGTATCGTAATAACCTAGTCCCAGGAAGGAGCTAAATACCTTATTTTTTGAAGCTAATTGCTTAAAGTTTTTTAAAAACTCAGATTCCAGTTGTGCAGGAGGAAGTTGGAGAGGGCGCTCCAACTGTATAGATTCGGGTACCGTCTGATTGATTAATTCAGTCAGGCTACTGGCCCCAATACTAGTCAACATCTCCTTGATTTCCGCCTCAGTTGGGCCATTGTGTCTGTTCTCAAATTTGACAGCATTCGAAAGATTGATCTGCATAAAATACGCTTAGAAAGTGTTATTTGTAGTTAAATAAATACGCCTTGGATGATGATCACAAAGGTAAACTTTCCAGAAGGATTTGCCGAGGCGCATCTATAAATTTTTCTATCATAACACGCAGAATTGATAAGCGGTTTTTTTGAGGGTAAAAAAAATAGCTAGTTTAGGGAATTAATTGAAAAAATATGAAAAATAAATACCTTTTGAGTGCCGCCTTGGGCTTGATGACCATGCTATCGGCTTGGGCTCAAAACCCAGTACAAGTAAAATATGCCAATACCATAACCGTAGAAGACCTAACCAAGCACCTGAGCTATTTGGCTTCAGACGAGATGAAGGGCCGTGACACGGGTTCTCCAGAGGGTAAAATCGCTGCCAATTACTTGGCCGATTTTTACAAAGGTCTTGGCTTAACTGCTCCAAATGGAGGTAGCTACTTTCAAAGCGTTCCTTTGGTAAGTTCCCGCTTCACACAAGTAAGTCTACAGATCGGAAAAACCAAGTTGGTGGAAAACACCGACTATGTGTTTACTGGAGACGGAAACCTCCCCAAAGCCGTTAAAACAGGCCTTGTTTTTCTAGGTCTCGTCTCGGATGAAAACCTAGCAAAAGTCAATGTCAAAGGAAAATTAGTTGGGCTTTGGGCAGTAGGACAACGAAGCAACGACTTGGTGACCAAGGTGATGGATGCCGGTGCTGCGGGGATTTTGATTGTGACCATGGAAGGACAAGCAAACTTTGACCGCATCGCCAATCGATACAAGTCCATGGCTGGCAATGGCCGAATTGGATTTGATCAAGAAGTGAAGCAGCGCCCAATATTTATGGTGAGTTCAGACAAGATGGCCGAACTTTTTGCTACCCCTTTGGAAACTCTTAAAGAAGCCGCTAAGTCTAACCCTGAGACTATTGCAGAACAGAAAGCCACCTACCACATTGTGAAAACCAAAAGCCCAGTAGACGCAGTCAATGTGATGGGGTTCCTAGAGGGCACAGATAAAAAAGAGGAAGTGTTGGTCATTTCATCGCACTACGATCACGTAGGCGTGAGCTCTACGGGAGATGCATTTAACGGGGCAGATGACGATGGCTCGGGAACAGTCTCTGTCATGGAAATTGCCGAAGCCTTCGCTTTGGCAGCCAAGGATGGATTTAGACCACGAAGAAGCCTACTCTTTTTGAATGTCACCGGAGAAGAAAAAGGTTTATTGGGCTCAGAGTACTACTCAGAAAACCCAGTATTCCCTATAGCCAATACGGTCAATAATATCAACATAGACATGGTAGGCCGAATCGATTACGAATATCAAAATGCTGAGAATAAAGACTACGTATACGTTATAGGGTCAGAAATGCTCTCTTCTCAACTTAAAAAAATTAACGAATACAATAACATTACCTACACCAACCTCATTTTGGATTACCGATATGATGCAGAAGATGATCCCAATCGTTTTTATTACCGCTCGGACCATTACAATTTTGCCAAGTTCAATATTCCCGTGATCTTTTTCTTCAATGGGGTTCATGACGATTACCATCAAGTCACCGACACGGTGGACAAAATCGAATTTCCTTTGATGAGTAAAAGGGCACATTTGATTTTCCATACGGCCTGGGATTTGGCCAATAGGGACTCGAGAACTCCAGTAGATGGAACCAATACTCGCACAGAGAGATAAAAAAAAGGGGCCGAATGTTTTCGGTCCCTTTTTCTTTTCTCCTAAGACTACTTCCCCTTATTCTTCTGATTTTTAGTTTTCAGCTGATTTCGGTTAGGTTTTTTGCGGTGCTTCTTTTCTTTAGTTTTTTCCCCCTTCCCTTTGGTGGACTTGGGCCTCTCCTTTTTCTCATGGAAAGCTCCCCGGTATTCGGGATTATCTCTTTGTTTGAGCCGATCTAATTCCCTGGCATAGGCTTGTTTTTCTTCAAAGGGAGTGAGGGGAACAGCTACTTCTTCTGGAATGGGGAGTTCAGGGATAGACATCCGAATGAGCTCTTCAATTTTTTCAAAATGATACGCCTCTGCTGGATTTACGAAAGTGATCGCCTTTCCTTCGTTTTCTGCTCTACCCGTCCTTCCGATGCGATGAACGTAATCCTCATAAATCAGGGGGACATCAAAATTGAGTACATGAGAAACTAGAGAAATATCCAATCCCCTAGAAGCCACGTCCGTGGCAACCAAGATTCTCACCTCACCAGCTTTGAAATCTTCCATGGCATTGATTCGGGTATTTTGTCCTTTGTTGGCATGGATAACCCGAATTTCCCCAAGACGTTTGCGCTCAAGAAAAGTATGCACCGCCTCTGCATTTTTTCTGCTTCGCGTAAAAACGATGATGCGCGACAACTCTTCTTTTTCAAGCAGGTGCTCTAGCAGGTTGATTTTCGTTTTTAGGTTAGGAACCGAATATTTTACTTGAGCAATGGTAGCTGCAGTTGTGGCAGAAGGAGCGATTTCCACCCGCTCTGGAAATTCTAAAAATTCTGTTGCCAACTGCTCCACCCTACCTGAGAAAGTGGCAGAAAATAGAAGATTTTGCCTTTTGGTGGGAATAACCTCCAAAATAGAGCGGATTTGGGGCATAAAGCCCATATCCATCATTTTATCCGCTTCGTCAAGCACCATGGTCTTCAACTCCTTGGTAAATAGGACCTCCTTTTTGTAAAGATCCATAAACCTTCCAGGTGTAGCAATGAGTACATCTACCCCAGCTTGTACTTGTTCGATTTGGGGCTTCGGTCCTAGGCCACCATACAAACTGACTATCCGTAAATCGGTGTATTGACTCAATTGCCTAGCTACCTCCTCAATCTGCATGACCAACTCTCGCGTGGGAGCAAGAATTAAGGCTCTAGGATGTTTGCCCTGCGCGTACTTAACCTTCATCAATAAAGGAAGAAGGTAGGCTGCCGTTTTCCCTGTACCTGTCTGGGCAATTCCCAACACGTCATGACCTGCCAAGGCGAGGGGAATCGTTTTTTGTTGAATAGGGGTAGCTTCCATATACCCTGCATCGGCCACCGCTTGGAGCAATTGCTTATTGAGTTTGAATGAATCAAAACTTATGGAATCCTTGCTTATGGGGTCCTTCATGGAGGGCGTAGTGTCCCCTTCAAGGTAGTTTGAAGGGTTTGGTTAAGCAAATATAGGCATTGCTAGTGGGATTGATTCCTGTCTACATCCGTCGCCCTTTACTTGACTGATCGAACAAAAAAAATTAACCTTAGATTTTGCATCATTTTTGAAAATCAAGGATGTTTTTTTTCAAATAAATAGCATCTGCCTTGCTCTAAAACACCACAGTCCTTACTTTTGCCAACCATTCGAGATTCTTCTCGATGGTTTACCCTGATGGTGATTGTAGCTCAGTTGGTTAGAGCGCTGGTTTGTGGCACCAGAGGTCGCCGGTTCGAGCCCGGTCTTTCACCCAAAACCCCTCGTATAGGGGTTTTTTTATTTGATTTTATTCATTTTGGCATACGATTTGTCAAGATAAAAAAACTAAACCAACAGTCATGTTTACTCTGTTTAAATCCCCGCCGAAATTTCCGGTAGTTAAGCCAGTAAATATCCGGCAAATTCAAAACTACCTGCGTAAGTTTGAAGAATCCATAAAAGCTTCTGAGGAGATCCAAAAAGAAGCCATGCATTCCTGAAACTTTAGAATTAGACAAGGTTATGGAATCATAACCTTTATTTTTTGCCCTTTCGTTTTTATTAGGCTATTTTTAGAGGAATTGAAGTTTAGCCAATGAGTTACATCCATTTTGATAAATCCCAATTAATCAACCTGAATTATTCTCTAGAAAGGGAGATTATTCGGACCAATCGATCTGGTTCTTACACAAGTACTACCCTGATTGGGTGCAATACCCGGAAATACCACGGATTATTGGTAGTTCCCCAACCTCAGATTGACTCACAAAACCACGTGCTCTTATCTACCGTCCACGAAACGGTGATCCAACATGGAGCAAGCTTCAATTTAGGAATCTCCAAATTTCCAGGAAATTATTCTCCGCGTGGCCACAAGTACCTAGAAGATTTTGATTCAGAACCCATTCCCAAGCTTACCTACCGCGTGGGGGGAGTTCTTCTGCAAAAGGAGTTGATTTTGGATTCCAATAGGGATAGGGTGATGATTCGGTATACCTTACTGGATGCCAATTCTCCAACACTCCTTCGGATACAACCCTTTTTAGCTTTTCGTGGGTACCATCAGCTCATGAAAGCCAACGATCAGGTCAATAGAGCCTATACCCCCGTAGTAAATGGGGCGTGTTTTAAGCTTTATCCTTCCTATGACCCCCTGTATTTGCAGCTTTCAAAAGAGGCAACATTCCATTCCCAACCCGATTGGTACTACAACATAGAGTATATTCAAGAAAGGGAAAGAGGATACCCCTATCAGGAAGATTTATTTGTGCCTGGATACTTAGAGTTTGAAATCAGCAAAGGGGAGTCTGTCATATTTTCCGCAGGATTAACAGATGCTGATCCTAAGACCAGAAACAATGCCTTTTCTAAAGAAATTGCAAGGAGGATTCCAAGAAACAATTTTGAAAATTGTCTAAAAAATTCTGCAGGACAATTTATCCGTAGACGAGACGGAGAAGTACGTGTCATAGCAGGCTATCCCTGGTTTGGGTGGTGGGGAAGAGATACGTTTATTGCTGCCCCAGGACTTACCTTAGCCACGGGCGACAAGGAAACTTTTTTGGAGATCATGGACACCATGTCTAAGGATTTGAAAGGGGCTCTTTTTCCAAATATTGGGAGTGGAGATTTTACCAATATGACGTCGATAGACGCCCCTTTATGGTTTTTTTGGTCTCTTCAAAATTACATCACCTATACCGGTGATATAAAAACTATACGTGAGAGATTCCTTAGCAAACTGAGAGGGATAATCGAAGGATACAAGACGGGAACAGATTTTCACATCCACATGAAAGATTCTGGGTTAATCTGGGGTGGACAAGAAGGCCTAGCCCTTACCTGGATGGATGCCATCACTCCCGATGGTCCCGTGACACCAAGGATAGGTTGCCCTGTAGAAATTCAAGCCCTGTGGTACAATGCACTTCGATTTTACCATGAATTAAGCGGAGAAAGGGAATACGAGGTATTGGCCTCAAAGGTAAAAGAGTCTTTCGAAAAGGAATTTTGGTCCTGGGAATATGGATACTTGGCCGATGTAGTCGATGAGGAAGAAAAGGATTGGTCGATCCGACCCAACATGGTATTTGCCACCTCTTTGCCTTATCCTATTTTGGATGAAGAAAAATGCGACAAGGTGCTGGAGGTAGTCAAATCCAAGTTGCTTACGCCTAGAGGACTACGATCACTGGCCCCAGATGATCCAGGATACAAAGGATATTATCATGGCAATCAAATCAGTAGAGACCATGCCTACCACAACGGTACCGTGTGGGCATGGCCATTAGGACATTTTGTTGAGGGATACCTCAAGGTACATGGAAAAGCCGCTAAAACTTTTGTGGAGAAAATAATTAAGGGCTTTGATGGAGTGATGACCCAGTATGGAATTGGGACAGTAGCTGAAATTTACGACGGGGATGCGCCTCATCGACCAAAGGGATCTGTATCGCAGGCTTGGAGTGTTGCGGAACTTTTGCGAATGATGGACTTAGTCAAACGCATTTAATATATTTTTTATGAAAGTACTCATGTTTGGGTGGGAATTTCCACCGCACATTTCTGGGGGTTTGGGAACCGCCTGCTATGGCTTGGTCCAGGGCATGAATTTTCACAACCAGGAAGTGATTTTTGTAGTTCCCAAATTATGGGGTGATGAGGAGCCCGTGGCTGATTTTGTCAATGCAAGTAAGATTTCCATTGATTACAGAGAACGGAGATTCAAAAAATTATGGAAAAACCTTACCTACCTGGAAGTCAACAGTTACCTGGTCCCCTACCTAGGACCCAAAGAGTTTAAGAAATATACTTCCTCCGTCCAACAGGATCGTACAGCCATGCAGGAGAGCGTATTTTCCAATTCCTTTGAGTTTAGCGGGAAGTATGGCAAAAATCTGATGGAGGAAGTATCTAGGTATGCCTTGGTGGGAGCCCAAATCGCTAGAGATCGACAGGATTTTGATATCATTCACGCGCACGATTGGCTAGCCTACCCGGCTGGAATTGCTGCCAAAGAAATTAGTGGAAAACCCTTGGTGGTGCATGTGCATGCAACAGAATACGATCGCTCTGGAGAGTCGGTCAACTTTCCCGTATTTGAAATAGAACGTGCAGGGATGCATGCGGCCGACCACGTGGTGGCAGTAAGCCAACTAACTAAAAATATTTGCGTTAGAAAATACGGAATCCCTCCGGAGAAAGTAAGCGTACTACACAATGCCGTGCTGGATGCGAGTATCATTACCTCCGCATATCAAAAAAAGGTGCCGGAAAAGATTGTTACTTTTTTAGGGAGAATAACTTTTCAAAAAGGACCAGAGTATTTTGTAGAAGCGGCAAAAAAGGTAATAGATAGGGATCCAAATGTACGTTTTGTCATGGCAGGATCCGGGGATTTGCTTACCAAAATGGTAGATAGGGTGGCAGAGCTCCGCATAGGTACAAAATTTCATTTTACGGGATTCCTAAAAGGAGATGACGTAGATCACATGTATGCCATCAGCGATGTATACGTGATGCCCTCGGTATCCGAACCTTTTGGTATCGCTCCCTTGGAGGCAGTAAGGCACAATACTCCTGTGATTATTTCCAAGCAATCTGGGGTAGCAGAAGTACTGACCAATGCCATCAAAATTGATTTTTGGGATGTGGATGCCATGGCAGATGCGATTTTTGGACTTCTTCATTACGAGAGCATGGCGCGCATGTTTAAAGAACTTGGAGGAGACGAATTGAAGAAATTAAAATGGGAGCATGTGGCTGCCAAACTAGTGACTGTTTATGAAAAAATCTTAGCCCAACGCACATGAGAACTGTCTGCTTCTATTTTCAGGTACACCAACCCTTCCGCATCAAACCCTATAGATTTTTTGATATTGGGGAGGACCATCACTACTGGAACGATTATTTAAATCGGCTTGTCATCCGAAAGGTCGCACAGAAGTGTTATTTGCCCATGAATAGTTTGCTCTTGGAACTCATTGAAAAGCATGGGATTAAATTTAAAGTAGCATTTTCCATCTCAGGAACCTTTTTGGACCAGATAGAGGCCTATGCCCCGGAGGTGTTGGAAAGCTTTCAGCGTTTGGTAGCCACAGGTCAGGTGGAGCTATTGAATGAAACCTACTCGCACTCTTTGGCTTCTTTGAAAAGCAAGGATGAATTTGTCTCTTTGGTGAAAAAACACCAGCAAAGAATACAACACCTATTCCAGGGATATACCCCTAAGGTTTTTAGAAATACCGAACTGATCTATTCGGATCAAATCGGAAAAATGGTAGCAGAGCTGGGCTACGATGGAATGTTGACCGAGGGCGCCAAGCATATCTTGGGGTGGAAAAGTCCAAACTATGTGTACTCCAATTCCTTAGCTCCAGAGTTCAAAGTGCTCTTGAAAAACTTCAGACTTTCCGATGACATTGCTTTTCGATTTGGTGACAACACCTGGGGAGATTTTCCTCTGACTACTTCCAAATTTGTCAACTGGCTCAATGCCCTACCTAAAGAGGAACCCGTGGTCAATTTATTTATGGATTACGAAACCTTTGGGGAACACCAATGGGCAGAAACGGGAATTTTTGAGTTTATGAAACACCTGCCTGAAGAAATTTTCTCCAATTCAAACTTTACCTTTTCCACTCCCTCCGAGGTGCTTGCGTCCCTTTCTCCCGTAAGTAGCATACACGTGCCTACCCCCATCTCTTGGGCAGACGAAGAGCGAGACCTCACGGCCTGGTTGGGCAATGACATGCAAGACGAGGCATTTGATAGGTTGTATGAACTTGAGAAACAAGTTAGATCCACGGGTGATCCTGAACTCATTCGGGATTGGGAATATTTACAAACCTCAGATCATTTTTACTATATCTGTACCAAGTTTTTTTCTGATGGATCGGTACACGAGTATTTTAGTCCCTATGACACTCCTTACGATGCCTTCATCAATTACATGAATGTATTGAGTGACTTTATTTTGAGGGTTAAACAAGCCCATGAGTCGCGGGCGACTACCCTTACTCAGGCTTGATTACATCTTAAAAAAGGAGATTTCTTCCCTCAATAGCTTTCCTTGGAAGTTGGGAAATCTTTTGTTTTCACATCTGAAATATACCTTTTAAAGGCATCAGTCATGAGTTGCTGTAGATCAGCATACCTTCTTAAAAATCTAGGTTTGAATTCCTGGGTAATACCCAACATATCGTGCATGACCAAAACTTGACCATCCACTTCTACTCCAGCTCCTATGCCAATCACGGGAATACTCAAGGAGGCTGCAACTTTTTTTGCCAATGCGGCCGGTATTTTTTCCACCACTAGGGCAAAACACCCACAAGCTTCCAAAAGCTTGGCATCTTCGATGAGCTTCTCTGCCTCAGCCTTTTCTTGGGCCCGCACCGTGTAGGTTCCAAATTTATAAATGGATTGGGGAGTTAGGCCCAAATGTCCCATAACAGGAACTCCAGCACTCAGCACACGCATCACCGATTCTTTGATCTCGGCTCCTCCTTCCATTTTCACCGCATGTCCTCCCGATTCCTTCATGATGCGTATGGCAGAACGCAAAGCTTCTGCACTATTTCCTTGATAACTTCCAAAAGGAATGTCCACTACTACCAGAGCCCTTTTTACAGCTCTCACCACGGCAGAAGCGTGGTAAATCATCTGATCTAAGGTAATGGGAAGGGTGGTTTCGTGCCCAGCCATTACATTGGAAGCCGAATCTCCCACCAGCACCATGTCTATCCCTGCAGCATCCAAAATTTTTGCCATGGAATAATCGTAGGCGGTCAACATGGAAATTTTCTCTCCCCTTAGCTTCATTTCCTGAAGGCTGTGGGTAGTAATTCGCTTCAAGGCAGCTGAAGTAGAATTGGCCATAATTAATCGAGATGGACAGAATATTTGTTTTCAGAAAAATCTACTCGAATATGCTCGTTTAACGTAGTTGCCAATTCAAACCCCGTGTAATCTGGCTTGACAGGAAACAAGCCGTGGCTTCGGTTAACCAATACAGCAACTTCAACCTTTTCTACTCCTTGAGTCAAAAATGGTTTCATGGCATATACCAAAGTCTTGCCCGTATTGAGTACATCGTCCACCAAAATGATGGTTTTTCCTTTTAAAGAGGGATGTGCAGAAAGGTGAATGTCTGAAGAAGCTACCGCCTTCTTGTCTAAAATTATCTCCAGAACTTCCACAGGTAAGGGAGATATTTTTTTCAATTCGGTGGCAAGTACTTGTGCGAGCCGGGTTCCCATCCCCGTGATGCCAGCAAAAATTACTCCTCCCGCTGCATGAAGGTTTCGCTCATAAATTTCATAGGCCATGCGGGTAATTTTTTGCCCTACTTGCTTGTCCGTAAGTACTTCACTCATGGTTTGTTCTTTTGAAGAGGAAAAATAGACCAAATTGCGCGGCTTTCAAAGTGCTTTATCTATGGCTATCCTCTTCATGGAGAATATTGACATAGCTTTGATAACGCTGAGCAGGAATTAATCCCTCCTCCAGGCTTTTGAGCACCCTGCATCCCGGCTCATTGATATGTGTGCAATTGTGGTATCTACATTGTCCAAGTAAGGCCCTCATTTCAGGAAAAAAATGAGAAAGTTCTTCTTTTTCCACGTTCAGGATCCCAAACTCTTTGATACCTGGAGTGTCAATGATATCGCCCGACTCGGGCAAATAAAATAATTCAGCAAAAGTGGTGGTGTGTACCCCCTTGGCACTAAATGCAGAAATTTCTTGAGTCTGTTGCTTGGCATGAGATACCAAGGCATTGAGTAAGGTACTTTTACCAACTCCCGAATGCCCTGAAATCAGGTTGGATTTTCCCTGAATCAAAGGAAGTAATTTGGCTTGTACCTCCGGGGCGTGTAAAGCAGAAAGTACTATCACGGGATAGCCCAATGCAGGATAAATGGATTGGATTTCTTTTACCCAAGCTACCTCCTCTTCCCTTTTGATTTGATCTATTTTATTGATTACCAAAGAGGTAGGGATTCCATAACTCTCCGTAGCCACTAAAAACCTATCGATAAACCCTAGGGAAGTCCTTGGGTTTTTCACCGTAATCACCAGCAGTGCTTGATCCAGATTACTTGCAAGGATATGGGTATGCTGTTGTTTGCGCGTGGACTTCCGAATAACGTAGTTTTCTCTAGGAAGTATTTCCGTGATCAATGCCGTCTCTTGGCCTTGCTCCAAACCCAGTTCTACCCAATCTCCTACCGCAATGGGATTGGTCAATTTCAGATCCTCCTGCTTGAACTTTCCTTTCAATCTTGCCGCAAGAACTTGAGTCTCTGTGCGGACCTGGTACCAACTGCCAGTAGACTTGATTACTCTTCCTTTCATGGGGTAAAATGTTTAGCTAAAAGGTGAGAGACAATTTTTTCTGAGGAACCTAAATTGGAATTTACCCAATTTTTGGCTGCCTTACATGCCTTTGTATATACTGCTGGCTGTTCCATTCGACTCAGTTCCACCATCAGGTCTTCAGAGGTCTGAATTTCACATCCACAGCCTACCAACCTACTCTGGGAGGCCTCGGGAAATTTATCTGGCCTTCTCAGCTTGGCAAAGAGTACAGGAATTCCAAATCCTAGCGGTTCTAAGATATTATGCAGGCCCTTGCCAAATCCTCCTCCTACATAGGCCACGCGGGCAAACTGGTACAAGGAGGCAAGCATACCCACGTTGTCAATAAATAATACCTTAACCTCCTGAGAAGAATCCCAAACCGAAAATCTGGCGGAGGATTGATGGAGTTCTTTGGCCCACAGGTCCATGCTTGAAGAGGTGATATCGTGTGGAGCGATGATCCATAGGTACTCCGGCTTGGCATTTATTACCGGGATGAGTCTGTTCATGTCTTCTTGCCAGGCTGAACCTACCACCAGGGTGGGTCTGCCCTGAATCCAGGAGGATATCTCCGGAAAAGACCTCGGATTTGAGGCCGTAGCGTTTACTCGGTCAAAGCGGGTGTCTCCAGCCAAACTTGACTTTGTATACCCAATTGATTTAAGTAAATCTACGCTTGACTCATTTTGGGTAAAAATCCAATCCATTCCTTGCAGCATTTGTTGAAAAAAATCCCCATACCAGGCAAAATATCTTTGGTTTTTATGAAACGCAGCGGCTATTAAATAAATAGGTACATGCTTCCTTTTCAAAGCAGACAGGTGATGGTACCACAAGTCGTATTTCACAAAAATGGCCAGCTTAGGATCAAGCATTTCAACAAATTGATTGGCCCATGTCTTCCTATCCAAGGGAAGGTAAGTGATAAAATCTACCTCAGGATTTGATTTCTTTTTCGCGGGCTCATACCCAGAGGCACTAAAAAAACTGACCACCACACCCAGCTCTGGTCGATGTGATTTTAATAATGAAATAACAGGCCTTGCTTGTTCATACTCTCCCAAAGACGCGACATGGAACCAGGCTACAGGGCCTGGATGATGACTTCTAAAATCCCTAAGCGCAGGTAGAACCCCCTCTCTTTGCTTTAAAAAATTCCTAATTTTTGGCACAAAAGCTCCAAAGACAGGTAAAATTCCTGCACTGAGCTCCAAAAATAGGAAGTAAAGTATTTTCATTTTTCAAAAGTAGCCATTCCAAAAGATTTACACATTTTTTTTACCTTTTGACTCCATTAAAAAATGTGAAGGATACACCGGCTCCTGCAAGACTCTCTTAGCTATGATCAAAGTTTTATTTGTTTGTTTAGGAAATATTTGTCGCTCGCCTTTAGCCGAGGGAATTTTTGCTGCAAAAATCAAAGCCTTGGGTCTAGAAAAAATAGTAAAAACCGATAGTGCAGGCACCTCCGACTACCATATAGGTGAGCTTCCCGATGAACGAACCCTCGCATGCGCAAGCAAAAATGGCATTATCATCCAGCATAGAGGACGACAAGTACATCGCAATGATTTTAAAGAATTTACCTACATCATTGCTATGGATCACCACAATAAGAGAAACCTAGAATCCCTAAAACTTACAAGCTCGGAGCCCGATAAAGAAATCCACTTAATGCGAAATTTTAGCAGGACTAGCCTAGACTTACCTGTGCCTGATCCCTACTACGGTGGAGAAAAAGATTTTGATGAAGTCTATAGAATTTTAGATGAAGCCATGGAGGGATTTTTGTCTCATATTTTGTCCAAGCATTCCCTAATTTCGTAGGAGCTTATTCATGAAGCATGATTTTTTCTCCTGTTCGAACCGCCTCATAAATCGCATCAATTATTCGTAGGTCTTTTACACCTTCTTCTCCATCTACTGGAAGGTAAGGCGCTTTTCCATCCAGAAGAATAGAAGCCATTTCATCCATTTGGGTAGTTTGGTGGGTTACATGGGGCTTATCCAAAGGCCCAGCGTGAGTCCAAGCTTTGATCGGACCATAGCCTGTAGAGGGTTGCATTTCGGCAAAACCCTTGGTGCCGCTGAGGAAAAATTTGTCCAAATGATTTAGAGAATAGGTGGATAGGCAAGAGGCTATGGCTCCGGAAGGAAATCCCATTTGGAAAGAAATGGTCTCGTCTATACCTTCTCCAAATTTTACAGGATCAGTTTTTTCTTCTTGAGCAGTTACCCAAACAGGTTCTTCCCCCAGCATGTACCGGGCTCCATTTATAGAATAAATTCCTATATCCATCATCGCTCCTCCCCCTGAGAGGACTCTATTAAGCCTCCACTGGGAGGGATTTCCGATGATAAACCCACTTAATCCTTGAAAAAATAGGGTTTTTCCAAATTCTCCAGCCCTTTGCTTTTTTACTATTTCTAAGGTATTGGCTTCGAAGTGCATGCGGTAGCCTACCAACAGCTGTACCCCAGCGGACTTGCAGGCAGCCACCATTTCTCTACCTTCATCAGCATTAATTGCCATGGGTTTTTCACAGATGACGTGCTTTCCTGCTGCAGCTACTGCCAAGGTATGGGGCTTGTGCAAGGCATTGGGGGTAATTACGTAGACTGCATCGATATCCTTATTTTCCTTAAGCAGATGAATCGTGTCATAAGAATAACAGTTCTTTTCCTCCAATCCATACTTCTGTTGCCATTGTGCTATTTTGGAAGGAGTGCCACTGATCACCCCGACCAATTTGGCACGGCGGCAGTCTTTCATGGCCTCTGCAACTCGAGTAGCATAACTCCCCAGTCCCATCAGCGCTACACGGAGCACTTTATCTTCTTTGGAAGAAGATAAATAAGCAAGGGATTCGCTCCAGGGCAAACTCAAGGCCAAGGTAGAAAGTCCGGCTGTTTGAAGAAATTTTCTTCTATCTTTCATAATCGTGCAGATTTAAGGAGAAAAAGATAGCAAAGATCTCTTTCAAATCCGACTGCATTTATCCCTTTCTTCTTACCGCTTGGTAGGAGTACCTGGTGGATTGTTCTAGCAACACCTCATACCCATGCATCAGGCCTGGAATAGCTTCAGGTTTAGGTTTGAGTATGGTCAAAAGCTCCAAATCTTCGTTGTATCGGATTTCAAAATCTTTTTTCAATCCTGCAAGAAGTTGTTCCAGTTTAAAAAGTTGCGCATCCATAACTAGGGAAACACTTATCGCCGATACCTGTAGCATGTTGGCTCGAAGCTTTAAGGATTGAAGCTGAGTATAAATTTGGTGGATATGTGTTTCTTCTATAAAAGTGAAATCCGTAACCTTAAAACTTACCAAAACTTGGTTTTTTTTAAGGACCAAGGTAGGTACTTCATGGGCTTTGGCGTGTTCGTGAATTTTAGTTCCTGTAGCTTCGGGTTGTAAAAAAGACTTCACAAAAAGAGGAATGCCTGCATTGGCAAGAGGTTTTATGGTTTTTGGATGTATTACCGAGGCCCCAAAATAGGTCATCTCTGCTGCCTCCTTGTAGCCCAATTCCTCAAATTTTACTGCCTCTGAGAAAAGTTTGGGGTCCGCATTGAGCACCCCTGGGACGTCCTTCCAGATGGTGACCGCAGCTGCATCAAGGCTAGTTGCCAGGATCGCTGCTGTAAAATCGGATCCTTCTCTTCCTAAGGTGGTCGTTAGGCCGTTTGGATCCATTCCTATAAACCCTTGAGTTAAGATATTGATATTTTTTAATAAGGGACTCCAGAGGGATTGGCAAGAGGATCTCGTTTTGTCCCAATCAATCTTAGCAAAGCGAAAATCAGAATTGGTATGGATCACTTCTCTGGCATCTTTCCAGGTAAGGGAGAGCCCATTAAATTGTAAAAAGTGTGATACAATAAGGGAGGAAAATAATTCCCCAAAGGAAATGAGCTGATCGTAATGCTCATCGTAAGAATCCTTACTTATCGGTAGAGCCAAAATTCTCGAGGCTTTCTCAAAAAATTCTTCCAGACTCAAAAATACAGTATGACCTGCAGGAAAAAGGGCGGTGCAAATGTCCCAATGGAATTCCTTGATCTGTTGCCAGCCTGGTAAATAATTCTCGCCAGCTAACTTTTTTGAAAGCAAATCCTCTAGCGCATTGGTGGTCTTTCCCATGGCAGACACGACAATCACGCAGGGCTGATCCATTCGGGAACGCAGAATTTCAACTAAGTTCGTAACAGCAGGTGCATCTTTGACAGAAGCGCCTCCAAATTTGTACACCAGAGTATTCACCATAAAAAAGTTAAATGCTATGATTTCTAGATTCAGTCTCTTATTGCTTTTTCTTGGTCTTACCGCAAGTTTGCTGTCGACTTCATGTAAGCCAAAAATTGACGAAACCTTTGCAACCCAAACGGAAAAATTACTCCTCAAAGTAGATACCCTTCACACTGGATTGGAGAATCCTTGGGGCATGACTTGGCTACCCGATGGAACCTTGCTGATCACGGAAAGAAAGGGAGAAATCCTAGTCTTCAAGGAAGACAAATTTACGGGTGAAAAAATTCAAGGTTTACCTGCAGTACACCAGGTCAACCAAGCGGGGCTCCTGGACATAGCCGTTCATCCCAACTATGAGGAAAATGGATGGATTTACATTGCCTATGCCAAGCATTTTGAGGACAGTACGGCGGCGACTACCCTCCTTCGATTTAAATTGGACGGAACTACTGCTGTCAATCAAGAAGAGTTGATCGTGGCAGGTCCTTCCTGGAAAGGCGGTCACCATTTTGGTAGCCGTATCGTATTTGATAAGGCAGGCTTTCTTTACTTTTCCAATGGGGATAAGGGGGATGTGCCTAAGAATGCACAGAATCTCAACAATGCACACGGCAAAATCCACCGGATCAAAGACGATGGTAGCATTCCTGCGGATAACCCCTTCAAAGACTCCTTGGGAAGGACCAGCTCCATTTGGACTTATGGCAACAGAAACCCTCAAGGATTAATTTACGACAAGGAAAATGATAGGATTTGGGAGGTAGAACACGGTCCCATGGGAGGTGACGAACTCAACTTGATTGAGAAAGGAAAGAATTATGGGTGGCCGGTGATCACCTACGGTGTGGAATACGACGGCACTCCAATTACGGACATTACGGAAAAAGAAGGCATGGAACAACCCAAGCATTACTGGGTTCCCTCCATTGCTACCTGCGGTCTGACCTTAGTGACATCAGACAAATATCCCACTTGGAAAGGGAATATCTTGGTAGCCGCCTTGGCCAAGCAACATATCGCTAGGGTTGAGATGAATGGAACAAGCTATGTAAAAGAAGAAAAATTGCTTCAAGGCATTGGGCGGGTAAGGCAGGTAGCCCAAAGTCCAGACGGATACCTTTATGCCATTACTGAAGCTACAGGCTTGTTGGTAAAATTAATTCCTATTCGATAAAGTCAAATGGATACTAGTTCAAAAAGGCCTTTCCCTTGGATTAGGCCTTTTTTATGCCATTTCTTCACCTATTCTTTTATCTCATAAAAACCTTAGCGGCAAAAAAGGTCTAAACTTTAAATTTTATAGATTTACAATAATTTAAATCCCATTAGAGATGAACCTTTACGCTACCTATTTATTTCTCGCACTCACCTCAGCTACCTTCCTAACTGGTTTCTCTGCTTGCCAAGCTAGGGAAGGAGACATGCTTCCGGGCCCACTGGCCAAGCTCCCTTATTCTACCCAAACGGATAAGATGGTAATAAAGGTGGATACCTTACATACAGGACTTCAAAATCCTTGGGGAATAACCTGGATCAGCGAGGGCAGGATGCTAGTGACCGAAAGAAAAGGAGAAATTTTAATCTTCAAAGACGACAAATATACTGGCCAAAAGGTGACTGGACTTCCTGCTATGTATGTCACTGGTCAAGCAGGATTGATGGACATCACCACCCACCCTAACTATGCTCAAAACGGTTGGATTTACATTGCATACGCCAAACCTGTGAATAATGGAGGAGCTACCACCATTGCTCGATTTAAATTGATCGGAAATGCAGTAAGTTCATTGGAAGAGCTCATCGTGACTACTCCCGAATGGAAGGGAGGCACCCATTATGGAAGCAGAATAGTTTTTGACAATCAAAATCACCTCTATTTCAGTAACGGGGAACGTGGAAGCCAAAACAATGCCCAAGACCTCAGCAATTCTCATGGTAAAATTCATCGCATCCATGACGACGGTAGAATTCCTACCGATAATCCTTTTGTATCCACATCGGGAGCCATTGCATCCATTTGGACCTATGGCAATCGAAACCCTCAAGGACTTTTTTTTGATAAGGTTACTAATCGCCTATGGGAAGTAGAACATGGTCCCAAAGGAGGAGATGAACTGAATCTATTGGAGAAAGGTAAAAATTACGGTTGGCCCGTGATCACCTATGGCATCAATTACAACGGCACCCCTATCACCGACATCACCGAGAAGGAAGGGATGGAACAACCCGTCAAGTATTGGGTTCCCTCCATTGCCACTTGTGGTATGACCTTGATACAGGGGGATCGTTATCCTGCCTGGAAAGGAAATATATTGGTAGCAGCGCTGGCAGGCACCCATATTGCCAGGGTGGAATTAAACGGAGGAAAACCTGTAGGGGAAGAAAAATTACTCCAAGGGATAGGTAGGGTTAGACAGGTAGCACAAAGTCCCGAGGGATATATATATGCCATTACCGAAGGGACGGGACTGCTGATCAAGTTACTTCCTAGTTCCTAAGGTTCTAGAAAAGTTCCCCTTACACAAAATCCACATCCACACTAAAGGGATATTTCATTAAAAACTGAAGAGACTCCTCTATGGATAGGTCTTCAAAAAGAACCCGGTGAAGGTTTTCTGTAATGGGAGCCCGAATTCCGGCAGTTTTTATAAAGGCATCTACAATCCGTACCGTATTGACTCCTTCGGCAACTTCATCCATGGTCTGAAGAATTTGTTCTAGGGTCTCCCCTTTTGCAAGCCTAAACCCCAAGGTAAAATTTCTAGAGTCCTGGGAATTGCAGGTGGTCACCAAGTCTCCCACCCCAGCTAGGCCCATCACCGAACTAGCACTGCCCCCTAGGGCTTTGCTCAAATGGGCCATTTCTACTATTCCCCTCGAAATCAATAACCCTTTTGCATTCTCCCCCAAACCTAAGCCTGCAAGAGCACCTGCAGCAATGGCTATGATATTCTTAAGGACTCCACTAAGTTCTACACCTATGATGTCGGCATTGCCATAGACTTGAAATTTCTCTGAGCGAAGCAAGTGTTGCCCTTGTTGAATGACTTCGTTGTATTTGCTAGCTACCACCGTGGCTGCGGGTTGACCTAAACTCAATTCTTTAGAAATATTTGGACCTGCCAAACAACCTACGCGTACGGCTAAGGTTTCTTGAAGAATCACCTCGCTCATGGTCAAAATTTGATTTCTTCTAAGTTTTTTTACCGTATCCAAGGATTCTTCGGGTTCAAGCTGAACAGCCAATCCCTTAGTTCCGTGGATAACCAAGTGATACGGGTGTACATGGGGCGCAAATAATCGCGTCACTTCTAGGAATGCTGCAGAAGGAACCATGAAAAAAAGAACGGCACAGGATCTACACAATTCCTCGGGTGAAAAAGTAGCGCGAATGGAGGGGTCTAGACTTCTCCCTGAGGCAGTATGTTGCGCATTGATTTCATCCACTACCTCTTGCTTTCGGGCATAGACCATTACCTCGCTTTTTTCTGCCAACATGTTGGCAACTGCTGTTCCAAAACTGCCTACTCCAATGACGCCTACAGGAATGGTTTTAGAAGAGTTTTTCAAAGTCATAGCCATGCAGTCTGTTGTGGTAAAAATATAGCAAACTTAGGTCTTCGGTTGTTAGATTTCCCGCCTCATCTCTGATCAAAGGACGCTTGGCATGATACATGCCCACATTCTCTAGACCATGGGCAATAATTTCGTCCATAGGCTTGAAGAGGTGGGGAGCAGCATCAATTTTACCCTTAGCCTTCAATTCAAAAATTTCATCCAGTACCCGTTGACACCCTGTTTTGAACTCTTGATAATCCACTACTATGTCTTCCTGAGGCAAGCGAATCAGGTCAAATACATCCATTTTCTGGTTTCTTGCCTTGATCAACTCGAAGGCTACAAATGCTACCAGATGGGAACTAAATACTCTATTGATTTTATGGAATTCTTCCACAATTCGCTTTCCTAGCATTTGGGTATATTCCTCTTCTCTTTGCGTATCTACTGTCACTTTCCCTTCTGAAACGAAATACTCCCGGGTATCTACTAGTCTTCCCCATTTGTCTCTGCTATTTCCTTCTTCGTCCACGAAATTCCCCATGACGTCCATGGCTTTTCCTATGGAAACAGAGATATCCGAACCTTTGGTGAAAAATTTTAATAAGAATTTGAAAATCTTATACGAAGTTGAAAATTCATCATTCTCCTTGTAGTACCGCTCCTGTCCCGTCATGCTCAAGTAATCCCGTATGAGTACTGGGGCCTCCAATACAAAATGGTAATTGATGGTCACGGGTACGATAAAGATTTTCCCAGATCCGTCCCCATTTCCCTTTTGGAAATTGGCCCGCTGGGCCTCTATAGCGGTGCTCAACAATCCGAGTTTTAGTTTGGATTCAATGATGCCACTTCTAGATCTGGTCCCTCCAGGAAAAAATAAACTGTGACAGCCAAATTGGATGGCCTCTTTGGAGTAGGTCTTCAGGGTTTCAATGTACATAAGGTTCTTTTTCCTTCTATCTACTTTATATGCTCCTAAGGCATTCATAAAGTAGGCAAAAATGGAAATGTTAAAGAGGTTGAGTCCTGCCCCATAGATAAACGGAGGCATACCCAGGACCGAAATAATCCACCCAATCAGAATACTATCTAGGTTAGAAAAATGAGTGGGAACCATCACGATGGTACCCTTGGTTGCCAAGTCTCGAATTTGGTCGGTTTGCCCAGTAATCTGGATTTTATCCTGAAGGGTATATTGGTTGCTAAATAACGAAGTAAATCCTTTTACCCTTGCGGCATTGAGTAATCTAGAAAATCCATAGGTGACTACCCTTCGAGTGAACTTGTAATGTGAGGCTTTAAAATTGGAAGAAATTTCTTCGGCATACCTAGAGGTTATTTTTTTCAAAACTACCTGGTAGGCGTCCAACCTTTTGGTTTTACTAAGAGCAACTTCTGCGTGGATCTGTAAAAGATTCGTTTTGATTTCTTTCCAAAAATCAACTTCATCGTCTGGATCTACATCCCATGGATTTTGTTTGATGCGAAGCTTTTCTCGGTAGAGGGTAGTTTCAAGCTCTTCTTTGAGAACGTCGGGATTTTTTCCCAATAAGCCAATGATTCGCTGTTCGGCTAAATCCCCCACTTTCAGGATAAACTCCTTGCGTTCTCGCGCAAGCTTTACCACCGGCCATTCGTCCTTTTTGGGCAGAATGGGCGCATATTGGTGTTTGATGTAGTTCTCCTCCAAGTGAGCTCACGGTTGTTATGAACTGACAAATATAGGAATTAGCAAGCTATGTAGTTTGCCTTTAATCCAGCGCTAGGGAAGTTCAGGTTTTGGATCTAAGAAACAAGGCTACTACCGCTGAAGTCATCACTCCCATGGCAGTCGCAAAGAGCAGGTTTTGAGTGATGTGATTTTTTAAGGAAAAATACTCTTGGGCTTCGGCCAAGGACATCCATTTTTTTTCAACTGACAAGTCAATACTATTTGAAAAATATGCAGGAGAAATGAGTTCGTAGGTAATGTATTGGCTCACTGGGGTCAAAAGCACAACGATCAAGGTCACGACTAGGCCCGATACAAATCCTTGGACGTAATTCATGGTTCCCAAATAGGAGTTCTTCCTTTTGTCCCGCAAGGCCAATACATAAATCAGGATAGCGATGGGAGCATAAAAAAGAGTATAGGTGGCATGCTGCTCCAAGAGCCGATCGTGCCAACCTAGAGATTTCTCCAAACTGACCCAAAGAAGCCCGGAAAGGAAAAATCCTACTCCCCATTTTAATTCGATTAGAAAATTTCTCATAGCAAAAAAGTCTTTGTGACTCATACAAGTTACAAAAAAAGAAGGGTTTATCGTTCAAAAGTTTAGCAAGAAAAGGATTGATTAAAATGCTTGTTCTAGCCAAAAAGCGTGGTATTTTTACGACAATCTTCCCCCATGAAAGCAGACCTCAAGCAGATACAAGTCCCCATTGAGAGCGAAATGGCTCAATTTGAGCAGAAGTTTAGGGACTTTATGAAAAGCAAGGTCAAATTGCTGGATCACATCACCCATTATATCGTCAAGAGGAAAGGCAAGCAAATGCGTCCCATGTTTGTTTTTCTCACTGCAGGGGTATGTGGCCAAATCAATGAATCCACCCATCGTGGTGCGGCCCTCATCGAATTGTTGCATACTGCTACTTTAGTACATGACGATGTGGTGGATGACGCCAACTACAGGCGTGGATTTTTTTCTATCAATGCCTTGTGGAAAAATAAAATTGCAGTGTTGGTGGGGGATTATCTGCTTTCAAGAGGACTTCTGCTAAGCGTAGAACATAAGGATTTTCATCTCCTGCGAATCGTATCCAATGCAGTCCGAGAAATGTCTGAGGGGGAACTCTTGCAAAGCTACAAGGCCAGAAAGCTAGATGTAGATGAGGAAGTTTATTATGAAATCATACGCCAAAAAACGGCCAGCCTCATAGCCTCCTGTTGTGCAGTGGGTGCTTCCAGCGTAAGTACCGATGAAACCAAAATTCAAAAGATGCTCCTCTTCGGAGAGAAGGTAGGGATGGCTTTCCAAATCAAGGATGATCTTTTTGACTACGGAGAAGACCTCATTGGCAAGCCTGTAGGAATAGACATTAAGGAAAAGAAAATGACTCTTCCACTCATCTATGCCTTAAGAAATGCGGATTGGTTAGAAAAGAAGCGAATCATTTACTTGATTCGAAATAAATCTGAAGACAAGAAATCAGTCAATGAAGTCATTGATTTTGTGAAGAAAAGTGGAGGTCTTGACTATGCCAAAGGAAAAATGACTGATTACTATAGGGAGGCACTTTCAATTTTAGAAGATTTTCCAGCTTCTCCCTACAAGGAATCTCTACAAGATCTGGTGATGTATTCTATAGAACGGCATAAATAATCACTGCCTCCAATTTTGGTTTGTGGAAAATTTTTTTCATTAAAAAGTGACTAAGCCTCACTCCCGCGTGTAATTTCCTATTCGAATCACATCGGCAAAAACACCCGCTGCAGTCACAGCTGCCCCAGCCCCGGGTCCACGAATGATCATGGGTCTGTCGTGGTAGCGCTCGGTAGTGAGTAATATCATATTATCTGCTCCTTGCAAACTTGAGAAGGGATGGGAATTGGGAATAGGCTTGAGCCCAACTTCTGCTCTTCCTTCTTCCAGGATAGCCATGAAGCGAAGTCTTTCCCCTCTCGTACTAGCCTTTTCAAGAAGTTGGGAATAGTAACTATCCTGCTGGCTTATCCCTTCTAAAAAATCTTCTATCGATACTGGGGATTGTAGTCCTAATGGAACGAGGCTTTCGACTTTTATATCTTCTACCTCAAGACTCATTTCTGCTTCTCTTCCCAGAATAACAACTTTTCGTGCCACATCCATGCCACTTAAATCTTCTCTAGGGTCAGGTTCGGTATATCCATTTTCCTTGGCCATGGCCAATACATGAGAAAAAGGCAAGCCTTTTTCCAATTCCGAAAAAATGAAATTCATCGATCCACTAAGCACAGCTTCTATCCGAATGATGGTATCCCCAGAAAGCATCAGGTCTTGCAAGGTATTGATCACAGGTAAGCCAGCGGCCACATTGGTTTCGTAGAGAAACTTAACTCCCTGTCGTTTGGCGATTTTCCTAAGGGTAAGGTACTGGCTTAATGCACCAGAGTTCGCTTTTTTATTGGGAGTCACTATGGCCACCCTGGCTTCGAGAATCCTAGGATAGACTTTAGCCAGCTCTTGACTTGCCGTACAATCCACAAATACCGCATTGGAAAAATTCATTTCTTCCATGGTTGATAAAAATTTCTCCAAGTCCATGGCTTGATCCTTGGGTCCAAGTAGGTAGGGTGTTTGAAGATCAAAACCATCTTCGTGAAAGGCCATAAAGCGACTATTGGCCAATCCATGCACTTGTATATCGAGTTGGTTTTCCCTTCTAAGTTTTTCCTGTTGCTGGGCCATCATCTGCAGAAGCGCCTGTCCTATCAATCCTGTACCCACCAGAAAGAGGTGCAATACCTTTAGCTCTGAGAGAAAAAATGCTTCATGAAGTGCATTTACTGCCTTTTGTAAATCCGCAACCGAGATTACTGCTGAAATATTCAATTCGGAACTTCCTTGCGCAATCGCAGCAACATTGATATTATTTTGCCCCAAAGCACGGAACATCCTGCCGGAAGCACCAGGATCGTGTTTCATGTTTTCCCCCACTACCGCTACAATAGCCAGGTCATGAAGGAGACTTATAGCTTCCATTTCTCCAGAGATAAGCTCGCGGTTAAATTCTCTTTCAAGAATATTTTTAGCCACTAAGGCCTCTTCGGCGGCTATCGCCAGACAGATACTGTGTTGGGAAGAGGATTGTGAAATCAAAAATATGTTTACTTGGGCTTCAGCAAGAGAATCAAAAATTCTACCAAGTATTCTTCCCGAAGTGGCCAATCCCGTACCCTGCAAGGTGAGCATGGCGATTTGATCGCGAGAACTTACCCCTTTGATCAATCCTTCGTACCGTACCTCTCCGTTGATCAAAGTGCCTGGATGTGATGGATCAAAGGTATTTTTTATATAAATGGGGATGTTCTTTTTCATTGCTGGCCGCATGGTAGCCGGAAAAATCACCTTTGCACCAAAATGAGAAAGCTCCATGGCTTCTGCATAACTCAATTGTGGGATAGAGAAGGTAGTGTACACCAATTTGGGATTGGCCGTAAGTACTCCCGAGACATCTGTCCAGATTTCCAAGGCATCTGCCTCCAAAGCCCCGGCGAGCAGGGCTGCGGTGTAATCGGATCCCGAACGGCCTAGGGTAGTCGTCTCTCCCTTGGCGGTGCTTGCAATAAATCCGGTAACCACATTAAGTCCCTTGTGGGATGAAAAAAAGGATTTGATTTGAGCATAGCTAACTTTCTCCTCCACTCGAGCATGTCCAAATCTGTCGTCTGTTCGGATCAATTCTCTAGCATCTACATACCTTGCCTGCAATCCTACCGCTTTTAGCCCTTCACTAAGAATATAGGTGCTCAGTCGCTCCCCAAAACTTGCCACATAATCAAGGGTCCTGAGCGACTGCTCTTTGATCAAAAATATTCCGTGGTACAGGTCCTGCAACTCATTGAATCGCTCCAAAATAAAGGCATGTAACTCTGCTCTTTTTTCAAAAGGTAGAAGTTGATCTACGAGGCTAAAGTGCCTTTTTTCCAATTCTTTGAGGTTATTTTGGTAGCTTAAGTCCCCTAGCTGAGCTTTTTTTGCAAGTGCTAAAAGTTCTTCAGTCACCCCCCCAAATGCAGAAAAAACAACAGCCAAGTCCCCTTGAACTAGTTTCTCTTGGATGATGCGAAATACCTGAGAGATGTTCTCGGGGGTTTCTACCGAAGAACCGCCAAACTTGATAATTTTCATAACTCAATGCGAAGTAATGGGAGTAGGTGCCTTTTATATTGGAAAATAAGCAGATGACCCAATTCTATCCCTTTCTCAAAACGAAAATCAAACGTAAAGGGTATTTTTTATAAAAAAAATAAAATAATGGATATTATTTTGAATAATTTAAAATTATAAGTTAAAAATACTGCATTTATTACTAGTAGAGGTTAATAAAATTCTTCTATGCTTTGAGGCTTACCTCTAAAAATTACAGATGCTTTCATTTTTTTTCCTACCAACAATTCCCCTAAGGGAGAATTCTTGCTCAGTAAAAATACAGGTTTGCCCTCTACCTTGAGTTGACCCATGCTGATGGCAAGTAAAAACCAATCCGACCCCAGTTTAACTAGAGCACCTTCTTGCACTGTTGGAGGGGTATCTTTGATCGTATGAAGTCTATACAGCTCTTCCAAATCCAACTTATTCTGCTTGAGTTGTTTTTCAATGGAATTGAGGTCCTGGGTCATGTTTTCACGACTGGTTTCGTACTTATCTCCAGCACTATTTTTTTCCTCTTCTAAAATACTTTCAATAATATTTTTTCGCTCCTCGGTCAGGAGTGCTTCTTTTTGCTTGAGTTGAGCGATGGCACTCTGGTAAATTTTATCTTTAAAGGGATTCATAAGTAATTAATATTCACAAGGTTCTTTCCTTCGGGTATCTATGATGTAGACGATTTTCCAACCTTCGGCCATTTTCACGAGCTGAAAGGAATTGACACCGCAATGGGAAAATTCCCCGTTGCGGTAAAAACGATAGGGAGTCCAAGCAGCGGCCATGTCCCCATCCACCTGGATACGATAGGACAATACCTGTTCATCCAAAACCACATCCTCTGGGGTATTTGCAATTCTATTCACAAAATCAGCGACGGTATTGCTGCCTACCGTAGTTCCTTCCGCTTTTTGAATGACCGTCTGCATCAATCCCTCGGCATAAAACGCCTGGGACACTTGATTTGCATTTTTAAGTTTCATTCCTTCAAACAAACTGCGAATGACCTGCTCTACCTCTTGGGCTTCATTCTGAGCCAGTAAGTGAGTAGGGACTATCCCCAGAAAAAGCATGGCAAGAAAAAGGTTAGTTAAAATTCGTTTTTTAAATGCCTCCATATAAATTAAAGTTCATGTTTCGTAAAGCAGCTGTATTGACCGCATAATGCATGGCTTCAGCCACGTCTCTGGGAGAGACCCATTTGGAGAAATCTGCCTGGGGCATGGCGGCCCGATTGGCAGGAGTATCCAAAATACTTGGCACAAATACATGGGATCGAATATCTGTATCCTTAATCTCCTCTGCCAAAATCTCGGAAAAGGCGCCAATCAGACGTTTGCTCAAAGCGTAGGCCACTGCATGTTTTCCTTCTTCGGGTAAAAGTGCTGCTCTAGCTCCCACAAATAAAAAAGTACCCCTCTGCTGCTTTTTCATAAGTGGAAGAAAAGCATTGGCAACAGAAAAAGCACTGAAAAAATTGAGTCTAAGCATAGATAATAAGTCGCTCTGGGTAGTAGATTCCAAGGTTCCGGGGACAAAGCCTCCCACAATCATGGCTATAGCTTCTAAATCCCCAAATTGAGTCTCGTATTCTTTTACAAATTCGAAGACTGAAGTCTCGTCACTAACATCCACCTCATAGCAAACATCCGCTTCTTCCACATGTTCCTGAACGCCTGGCAATACCAAGGCGATGATATGATAGCCTTCTCGTTTGAATTTTTCTACTACAGCAGCACCCAAAGCACCTGCGGCTCCCGTAATTACAATATTTCTGCTCATCAGTCCATCAAATCATTCCTATATTTGCTAAAATAGGGTTAATTTTTCGATTGAACCATGAATCATCTCAAAAGCAGTATCCGCGTCAAGGAAAATGTTCGAAAAACTTACTTTGCTTTCAAGCTTATCCTGCTGGTGGTATTAGAAGTTTTGTATGCTGGAGATACCTTGATTAGACCTTTTTTGGACAAGTATGAGTTTTTAAATCACCTCATCCGGGCCGTAATTTTTCTTCTCAGTGCCAACCTAATTTTTTCTTTAGTTAGAATCATCGCTCTTAGGATTTATCTTCAGCAGAGAGAGGAGACCAAGGTCCAACCCAATTTTGTGGTGGGAATAGATCGTATTGAGTTTTTGCTCAACCTGATTGCCGTATTGATTGCCTTGATGCTTGCTTTCGGAATTAGGCCCCTGGAGTTTCTTACCAGCATTACTATCGTAGCAGCAGCCATCGCCTTACTGACAAAAGATTACATCACCGGTATCGTGAATGGGCTTATCATGATGTTTTCGGACCAACTAGAAATAGGGGATAAAATTCAGATTGGAAGGCATACCGGCTTTATTCGCGACATTACCTTGTTCAACCTAGTGCTGAAAAGTGATTCAGGAGAAATTATTTTGATCCCCAATACCATGGCCTTATCGGCGGATGTAGTCAATTTTTCAAAAAACAATACCCACCAAGTGATCTTTGATGCAGAAATCACCTCTAAAAATGAAATCCACCTCAGCCAACTTGAAGATTCCCTTCAAGTAGTTTTAGGAAAATATCCTGAAGTAGTTATAAAGGAAGGTGCTCAGCTTAATATTCTAGAGCGAAAAACTGAGAATTTATTGATTCGATACCAATTTCCCATCAAATCCGGAGAGAAGCAAACCGAAATACAAGTAAAAAAATCCATCAATCAAGCACTTATCGACTGGAACTATGAACTCCGAAAAGGAGAATTACTTTGATTGGGTTTATCAGGTAGTAAGGGAAATTCCTGCTGGCCGGGTAACAAGTTATGGTGCAATTGCCCATTTTTTAGGACTGAAATCAGGAGCAAGAATGGTAGGTTATGCCATGAATGCGTCGCATACGGTAAATGACGTTCCTGCACATCGCGTAGTAAATCGCAAAGGTTTACTTACCGGGAAACATCACTTTGCCACACCCACCCAAATGGAAGAATTATTGCGTTCCGAGGGTATTCATGTGGAAAATGACCAAGTTATCGATTTTGAATCCCGTTTTTGGAGCCCTGAAAAAGAACTCAAGCCTTAGATTTTTTTCGAAGCAGGTAAAGTCCTGCAAACATCAGCCCTCCATTTAGAATCAAGGCTTCAAATCCGAAGGTATATCCCCACAACCATTCTTTGGAGTTGGAAGCAATCAAAAAGGTAAGTGCAGGAGCTAAAATGGCCATCCAAGGGACCCACATATCCTTTACTTGGTAGCGGGTAAAAAGACCAAAAGAGTACAGACCTAACAGCGGCCCATAGGTATAGCCTGCCAAAATAAATACTGAATTGATAACACTCTGATCATTTAGCCAATAAAAGGCAAGAATCAAGAGGAACATCAAGCCTGTAAATCCAACATGAACTTTGGTCCTAATAGATAGGCGATCCTCTGGCTTGTATTTTTTATCAATTTGAAGGAAATCATAGCAAAAAGAAGTGGTAAGTGCAGTTAGCGTAGAGTCTGCGCTAGAATAAGCAGCAGCAATAATTCCTAAGACGAAGACTATCCCTGCAAAGGGAGAAAAATATTCCGTTGCCAACAAGGGAAAAAGTGCGTCTGATTTTTCAGGTAGGGTAATGCCCTTAGAGGAAGCATAGAGGTATAGCATCACCCCTAAGGAAAGAAACAGTAGGTTAACCACTACCAAAATACCTGTAAACCAAAACATATTTTTTTGGGCATCTTTAAGCGTTCTGCAGGTCAAATTTTTTTGCATCATGTCTTGATCCAAACCCGTCATCACGATGGTGATGAATGCTCCCGAAATAAATTGCTTGAAAAAATTAGTACCTGCTCTCCAATCCCAATTGAAGACTGTAGATCTCTGGTCTTGAACAATGAGTTCCACATACTCTCCTAAGCTCTTGATTTGCAAATCCTGTCCTATTAAAAATATGGTAATCAGTACCGAAGCCAGCATGAAGGCAGTTTGTAAGGTGTCGGTCCAGACTACCGTTTTTATCCCTCCTCGGTAGGTATACAACCAAATAAGTCCTACCGTAATCAAAACAGAAATCCAAAAGGGTATCCCTAGCGCATCAAATAAGATCAGTTGCAAGACACTGGCCACCAAATACAAGCGTAGGGAAGATCCTAAGGATCGAGATAAAATAAAGAAAAAAGCCCCCGTTTTGTAGGACCAAAACCCAAATCTCTCCTCCAAGTAGGTATAGATGGAGACCAGATTCATACGATAATAAAGAGGCAAAAGGAGTTTGGCTATGGTGAAATATCCCAAGGTATAGCCTAGGACAACTTGGAAATAATAAAAATTGGTATTGCCTACCTCACCGGGTACAGAAATAAACGTGACCCCAGAAAGAGAAGCTCCAATCATACCAAAGGACACCAAAAACCAATGGGAATTTCGATCTCCAGTAAAAAAAGTATGGGCTGTGACCTTACGGGTAGTGAGCAAAGAAATCAAAAAAAGTAAGCTGAAATAGGCTAAAATAACGACTAAAACAAGTTGTGGATTCATAATTTGGGCGAGATCTTTCGCACTAAGTTGTCCATTATTCTTAAGTTTGCAAAATGAACTCTTTCAGCTTTGCCCTTCCCGAAATTGAAGTACAGGAACTTCTTATCGAAGACCTTGTAGATCAGGAAGCCCATGACCTGATCGTATTTAATGACGATTTCAATACTTTTGGACATGTCATTCAGGTACTGATGGATGTGTGTAAGCACAGCTACGAACAGGCCGAACAATGTACCCTGATCATTCATTACAAAGGAAAATGTTCTGTAAAAAAAGGAACACAACAGGAATTAAAACCCCTATGTGAGGCCATCCTAGACGCTGGAATCCAGGCTACCATCGTATAAACCCAGCTCACCTTGAACTTCCCCTCCAAGTTAATTGAAGATGCAGTAAATGAAATTTCAAGGCTTCCAGGCATTGGAAAAAAAACTGCCTTGCGTCTAGCCCTCCATCTACTCAAACAGCATGAGGCAATTACTTCTGCACTAGCTTTGTCCTTGACGCGCATGAGGGAGGAAGTAAAGTATTGCTCCCAATGCCACTCTCTTTCTGACGAGGACACCTGTAGCATTTGCCAAAATCAAAAAAGAGATAAAAGCGTGGTGTGTGTGGTCGAGGATAGTGGAGACGTATTGGCCATTGAAAACACCAACCAATACCAAGGACTTTACCACGTGCTTGGAGGCGTTATTTCTCCTATTCAAGGAATTGGTCCTGAGCAGTTGCATTGTGAAAGTCTAGTAGAACGAATTTCCAAAGGGGAGATTAAAGAAGTCATTTTAGCCCTCTCCGCAACTATGGAAGGGGACACCACTTCATTTTATGTTGGCAAAATTTTAAAGCCTACTGGAGTAAAGGTAAGTAGCATTGCTAGAGGGATTCCTGTGGGAGGAGAACTTGAGTTTACCGATGAGGTAACTTTGGGAAGAAGTATCCTTACCCGAATAAATTATGCTCAGGAATAAATAATTTCTTTGCAAGGAAACTTTGGGCCTCTATATTTGCAAGCCATTAGGAAGGAATTGAGCAACTTGGCTCAGTTCAAAATTGGGGGATTAGCTCAGTTGGCTAGAGCGCTACACTGGCAGTGTAGAGGTCATCGGTTCGAATCCGTTATCCTCCACTTTTAATTGAACTAGATTTTCCTAGTTCTAAGACGAGGACTAGAGGAGCGCCCCGCAAGCCTGCGGGAAATTTATCACTCACCCCAAATATTATGGCATTCTCCACCAGAATCTTTTTGTAAAACTTCGTTTAAAAGCCATAATTTTTTTTGTTCAACTAAGAAACATCCATTGATTCATACCTAATGAACATGATTTTTAAGATTTATTCCTAGTTATTTTTTAAATTGTATTCCATCCATTGCCCATTCACCTCGGACCTATCACCCAAGCCTAATTTTAAACTCAAGTCATTTACTTTTAAAAATTAGCATACAGGAAAAAGATCCCCGTCCACCTATGAACTGGAAATTGCCTTCCATTTTTCTACTCCTATCTGTATTTTCCCTTTTCCCATTCGGGGGAGAGGCTCAGGAATTTTTTAGGTTTAGGATAGGAACTTCTGGGGTGGAATTAACCAAACGAGATTCTTTTTTTAACGGCCTAGTGACTCGAGATCTGCTGGAAGAGTTGGATAGTATTTATAAAAAAAATCGAAGTACCTATGAGTTTATCTATTCTAAAGAGGAAAACAAGCTAAAGCTCTTTATCCACTGTTCGCTTGATTTTTACTCCATCGTCGATGGGAAACTAATCAAAGAATACCGCTACATGAATAGGGGATATACCTGTGGACCAAATGTGTTTTTTAGAGACGAGGCTTACCACATCTTAGGAGGACAAGGCTTTTGGTTACATCATGTGGATTTGATGAAGTTTGATAGCCTTTTGGGTTCATGGGAACTTATACAAGCCAAAAATCAACCCTTGGATTACTTTCCAAGAGGCTCCTTTCATACCAAAAAAGGAATTACCTCTATTTTTGGGGAATACAATAATTTACGTATACCTAGAAAAGAAAAGGAGCCCCATGGTTATTTTTTAGATTGGGAGCAAAAAACCTGGTATCCCATAAGGTTTGAAACCAAAGAAATCAACCTTTCTGAAATTGTCAATGCAAACACTTCCTATTTATATGAAACGGAGGATTATGCATTACTGGTATCTAACTCTGACATTCCATCTATCGGATGGAAATTATGGGTGCTTATTGAAAAGGAAACTGGTAAATTATTTTTGCTTGAGGGGGTTAATAACTTCTACATCGCCGATTCTTTCTATCATGAAATTATAGGCAATTCCATTTATTACAATTCATCCAATGTATTAAACCCCAGTGAAGGGAAAGAGGAAGTTCTTGACCTTGAAGAAATTCGAAAAAAATCCAAGGAAATTGGATACATCAATTACCTTAAAGAAAGTCCATCAAAGACTGATCTTCTCCCGCTTTATTTATTCATTTTGCTTTCCCTGCTCCTACTTGGAATTGGAATTTGGATTTTTATGAAGCGAAGAACGACTGAGGACCCCTCCACTTCTCAACAAGAACTCCAAGAGTCCCCAGTACAGGACGAAGCTTTTGAAGAATTGCTACAGCGCTTGCTTCCTCACCATGGGGAAAAATTGACCACGGAAAGTTTTGACACCATTTTAGGAATTGACCAAATCACCAACTTTGATTCGAAAAGAATCAAACGCTCTCGGCTAATCAAAGCCATAAATGCGTACTACACCGAGAAAAAAGGAGAGCCTCTGATCACGAGAATCAAAAATCCAGAAGACAAGCGCTATATCTATTACAAGCTCAAACCTTAGCTTTTTTCCATTTTAAATGAAGAATAGAAGCCTTTCCCCCCTTCCTTTCTTAATTTAATCACAAGCTGGTACCAGTTGGTGTCTTGAAGCAATGTTACTTGCAAATGAAATACCGCAGGTTCTGCCTACCCTTCCTTTTTTTGGCCTGGGCAGTTGCAGTTGTGCTCCTGAAGAGTTGATTCGATTTGCGATTTCGGGCATGGACACCATACTTGGAGGAGGGTTTGTGCCTTCCGAACAACTCCGAGCCTTGGGAGGCTTTACCTCCACCAGCGTACACCTTTCTAAAACTTCCGAAAATGGAGTAGAGGAATCCATTATTTTTTTTATCCTTGAAAATGGTGATTCTAAAATATTGGCAGAAAACAGAGAAATTCTTGCCCGTAAGTGTGCTGAGCTTTACCTAAAAGAATTTGAAGGTGCTGAAGAATACCATAAAATCACCGTACAATTGGTACAAAACGATCCATTTAATCCAGAAAATGTATCCTCAGAAGAGTATACCTTTGAGGTACAGGTTTTTTGAAAAATTATTTATTCTACCCCTTTATCCCGCATTTTCACAAACTCATCAAATCTTCGGTAAATGGCCACCGAAAATCCTAGAAGCATGAGCAAGGTGCCTATCCAGAGGACATTGATATAAGGTTTTACTATGGCCTTCATGACCACATAATCTTTTTGGTATTGATTTACTTTAAAAACGAATTTGTTCTGTTCCGGCAGAATATTTTCCAAGCTGATTTTCAACCCTAAATCGGCATCTTCTACAGGTAATTTTCCCACTTGATTGTCACTAACGATAAAAGTAGGCTCAAGAATTTTTTCCACATCGTAGTCCAAAACCCTAATTTTTGCCTTCAACGCAATATCTCCTTCTTTCAAGGTGTATCCTTCTAATTCTTTCAATACCTCTACTCCATCAAAGTAGGTGACAAAGTCGGCGATATGAAATTGTTGCCCAGGGGTTACCTCATAGGTTTCATCCTCCTTCCATTCGGGATCAGAAAAATCATTCATGGCAGCTACATAGGTGTAAAGGTCCCGATCTAAGTAAATTTTTGAATCTGGAGAGGAAATTAAGCCTCCCATCCCTTCATTAAATTGTGACATGGGGGAAAGTGAAAATTGAAGCTTCTCGTTTTGGAAGTAGTCAATTTTAAAGTAATCGTTTTCCTCCAAGACCAGCTGCAAAGTATCTCCTTTTTTGAAATAGGTTTGGTAATCCTCCAAAGCAACGGCTTGATTCACCTTCCCGGTAGAAGCCAACAAATTTGCAGGAACGTACTCTGGCACACCCTCGACTTTTTTCTGACGTCCACGATAAATAACCGTGTAATCCTTCATCTGGGTTGGCTTATTGATCCAAAGCAAGACATGCTCCTTATTCATCTCATCTTCCCAGCTGTTGCTGTAGGTAAGGCCAGACATGTTGAGCGAAATCACATCGGAATATCCAGAACTAAACATGATGCCGATCAAGATCATTCCTAAACCTATGTGAGCCAAAGATCCACCGGCCAATTTAAAGGTGGATTTTTTTAATAGTTTTACTAAAATCACCGAATTGGCCACGATGGTAAACACGCCTGACAGGACGATCAAAATATACTTCCATTCGTAGACTTTTGTCACTACAATGATTGCAGCAGCCAAAAGCATAGCTACGATATAGGGCACTAACAATGCGTCTTTCAATGCTTTTTTGTCCATCTTTTGCCACCAAAAAAACTGCCCTACTGCGGTGAGCAAGGCAATGAGGATGGCAAACCAGAGTTGAGATTTGGTATAAAATTCCACCTGAACTGCTGGAGGTGCCATGTTGGAAATTCCACCAAAGCTCTCCACCAAAGCATTCCATGCAGGTATAGAAGTAGGTACTATCACTTGAAAAGCCATCAAGCTCAAGGTGATTGCCCCCAAGAAAATCCAGAATTCTCTAGAATACGTAGAGGCTTCATTAGGTGAACTTGGAATATGCTTCCATGCCCTAACTGCAAGAAATATGGCAACAGCCATGAAAAAAAGCATATAAATCAGCAATTGTCCAGACAATCCAAGATCAGTAAAGGAATGAACAGAAGCATCTCCCAAGACACCGGAGCGCACCAAGAAAGTAGCATACAGCACCAAAATAAAACTAAGAATCACCAGCACGATGGAGGTCTTCAAGGCCGTAGCGCTCTTTTTGAACGTAATCATGGTATGTATACTAGCTACCAGGATGAGCCAAGGGACATATACCGCATTTTCTACAGGGTCCCAATTCCAATAGCCCCCAAAGTTGAGCGTGACGTACGCCCAATAGGCCCCCATGATGATGCCCATCCCTAAAATCATGGCAGAAAAAATCGCCCATGGCAATGCGGGTCGAATCCATTCCGCATATCTCTTGGTAACTATTCCAGCTATCAAAAATGCAAAGGGAACTAAAGTGGAGGCGTACCCTAAAAATAAGGTGGGAGGATGGATGACCATCCAAATATTTTGGAGCAAGGGGTTTAAACCTGTCCCGTCTTCAGGAACAAAGTCTGGATTTACTTCAAAAATTGGAGCCTGAGTAGCATCTCTCAGGAGAATGAAGGGTGAGGATCCAATCTTTAAGTCTCCCACCACTACTCCTAAAATCATGGAAATTAAAAAAGCCTGGACCAGGGCAAACACCACCATGACCGGGGCTTCCCAAAATTTATTGGTATGAACCAATAGTAATCCCAAAACCACATTCCAAAATGCCCAAAGGATAAATGCTCCTTCCTGACCTTCCCAAAAACTGGAGATCATGTAATGCACAGGAAGAGCCTTGGAGCTATGAGAGAAGGCATAGAAATACTCGTACCGCTGATGGTAAATGATCTCAAAAAGAGACCCTGCAATCATGACCGTAGCCACCGCATGTACATAAAAACTAACGCGGCTAAATCTTCTCCAACTTGGCTTGTCTAGTTCGTTTGCCTTGAAATATTGACTGTAGGCAAAGGCAGTCACCAGTGCGCTTACAAAGGCTATCAAGGTAGACAGGTGTCCAAAATTACCTACAAAGGTATTGATCATGTTACTGTGATTAGAAATAGTTTGCCATTACAAATTACCCGCAGTCACCGTGGTCTCTTGGTACTTGGAGGGGCACTTCATTAGGATTTTATCGGCAACAAAAATTTCTTTGTCTCTGTATGAGCCGATGACTACCACTTGCTCGGAACGCTGAAAATCAGCAGGAACTGGCTGGTTGTAAAATACTTTTTGTTCTGTCCCTTCGGTATCTACCAATAGAAATGTAAATGATGTTTTATCTTCTCGAACCTCAATTCCTTGAACCTCTCCTGAAGTATCTTTTTTTAACTTCCCCACGACATGTATGGCCTTATCTTCTCCATTCTGCTTCATTTCTAGGGCCGTGGCAAAGTTTTCATAACTACTTGCTTCTCCTATAGAACTCATGATGATCACTATTGCTATGGCAATCACCCCTAACCCAATCACATGTCCTTTTTTCATGATATCATCTATTTAACTTCTCTTATTCTCTTTTTCTAAACGGGAAAGTTTTCGGTCGGTGACAACCATATATCCCAGCAATCCTAAAAAAAGTAGTACAATAATCCCCACGAGCACGTATATTTTTCCCTCTGAGCGCATCAAGTCAGCCATTTGTACGGAAGTATTGGAATAATCCGATGCCGTGACCTCAATTTTATCTTGAGCTTTACCCGCTAAAGAAAGTAGCATCAGCAGGACAAACAATGTTTTCTTCATTTCTTTAGGAATTTAAAAGATTCTCTTCTATTTCTCGGGTTATCCTACGCAGACGAATACGCTGGGTTGCCATCCATGTACCCAAGAGTGTCCAAGCAAGTATGGCCGGATAAAAAACCAATCTCAACTTAGAATCTAGGTCATAGGCATTAAATCCAGGATTTCCACCATTTCCTGGATGGAGGCTGTCAGTCAGCCTTGGCAAGACAAAGATCAAAGGGATGAAAGCGGCAAAAGCAAATAAATTGTAAACGGCCGAAACCCTGCCACGCTGCTGAGCATCTGTCATACTCCCTCTCAACACCACATAGGCCAAATACATCAACAAACCTATGGCTGAAGCGTTTTGTTTGGGATCTCCACTCCAATATTCCCCCCAAGTAAATTTTGCCCAAAGCATCCCCGTAGCGATGCCCAATACTCCAAAAAGAATAGCCGCATGGGTAAACTCTACCGCCACATCATCGTCCTGAATCCGATTGCTTCTAAGGTACCTGATGCTGTAAATAGAGGCCACTCCTAGCATGAGAATCATGCCAAACCACATGGTTACATGAAAATGTAAGGCACGTATGGTTTCATTCAGAATAGGAAGCCGAGGAACCTCCAACATCAATCCTGCCACCAAGGTATAGACCAAAAGCAGTACGGTTAGAATTTTCCACCAAGATTGGCGCATAGCTAGGCGTGATAGATTTTGGTGCAAAAATAAGGCATAAGTTCCTGAATACACTTCTTTTTCTAAGAAAAGGCGGGGAGAAAGGAGGAAAAAATTCAATAGAAAAAAAATTCGTCATCAAATCATACCGATGATCACCTTGGGCTTCTCCTTAGGAGGTTTTTTCTGCAATCCCACTAGGAATACCTACCTTTGTAGAGTGGAAATCGACAAAAAAGACATCCGGAAATTAAGCTTATCAGAATTGGAAGAATTTTTTGTTCTTCAAGGGGAAAAAAAATTTAGAGCCAAGCAAGTTTATGAATGGCTTTGGAATAAATCCTTGAAAAATTTTGATGACATGAGCAACCTCTCCTTAACTACCCGAGAATTGCTTAAAAACCATTTTTCTATCAACCACGTCCGGGTAGATCTCATGCAGCATAGCCAAGACGGGACCATCAAAAATGCCGTAAAATTATTCGATGATAAAATCGTAGAATCGGTCCTCATCCCCACGAGCAAGCGGATCACGGCCTGCATTTCTTCCCAAGTAGGATGCAGTTTGGATTGTAATTTCTGTGCTACCGCAAGATTAAAGCGAATGAGAAATCTACATCCGGATGAAATTTACGATCAGGTGGTGGCCATCAAAGAAGAAGCGGAAACCTACTTTCAAAGACCCCTGACCAATATTGTGTTTATGGGTATGGGAGAGCCTCTACTCAATTATGCCAATGTCATGGAAGCAATCGAAAAAATCACCTCTCCGGAGGGATTGGGAATGGCTCCAAAAAGGATTACCCTTTCTACAGTAGGTATACCCAAAATGATTCGAAAAATGGCTGAAGATCAGGTTAAATTTAATCTTGCCATTTCCTTACATGCTGCAATCAACGAAACCCGAACTCGATTAATGCCCATCAATGCCGTAAATCCTCTAGAGGATCTTGAAGATGCGCTTAGGTACTGGTACCTGCATACCAAAAGAAAAGTGACTTACGAATACGTGGTTTGGGAGGGCATCAACGACGACGAGCGCCACGCCAAAGCCCTAGCAAAATTCTGTAAAATCATTCCTTCTAAAGTGAATCTCATACAATACAACCCTATCGATGCGGGGGAATTTAGGCAAGCTTCCCAGGGGGCCATAGACCTCTATGTTAAGATTCTGGAAGGTCAAGGGATTGTGGCGAAAATTAGAAAATCAAGAGGTCAAGATATCGATGCTGCCTGCGGTCAATTGGCCAATAAAAATGAAGTAGCTCAACTTCATCCCCAAAATACCCCTTAAATTCCTCCATTAAAACCTTGGACGGAAAAATTGGGTATACATCCTTAACTACTACAGCTGCTTTTTTTATGAATTTGATTTGGTTCCGATTATTTTTTTTAAGTCTCCTCTTAGGAGCCCTTCCAGTCCTGGCACAAGATTCTTTACCCCAGCAAATCCAAACCTACTTCACCAAGTACCAAGAAGATTTTCCTGTAGAAAAAGCCTACCTACATCTGGATAAGTTTACCTATACCTTAGGGGAGGACCTTTGGTTTTCGGCCTACCTGGTAGCAGGGGGAACGCAGGTGCCCTCTCCCATGAGCAAGACCCTTTACGTTGATTTATTTGACGGGGACGGCCTACTCATCGCTCAAAAAATTGTCTCCTTAGATCAAGGTAGAGGGGCTGGGGATTTTAAAATTCCAAATTTTGGAAAAACAGGTACCTACCAACTCAAAGCCTATACGGCATGGATGAAAAATTTTGGCGAAGCCTATTTTTTTTCCCAGAAAGTCAGCATCGTGGATGCCTTTGGAGGTTCTTTTCTCCCAAAAGTGGAAGTGGAATCCATAACAGCAGCCGAAGGAAAAATACAGTACCAAGTATCTATTCTAGCGGTATCTTCCTCGGGAGAAGCCTTGAGCAATGCCAAAGTAGATCTTCAAGCCATTGCCGGTGAAGAGATTTTCCATACCCAAAGCCTTCAACTCAATGCCTTAGGTGAAACCTCTATTTCGTTCGCCATTCCAGACCGACCTCACCCCTCCCAGCACCTTGCTTTATCTTTTGAAGAGCAATCGGGATATGTGCTCACCCACAACATCAAACTCCCATATGCCTTGCATACAGCAGACATTCAGTTCTTACCCGAGGGAGGCAATTGGATCATTGGAAAAAAATCCAAACTTGCCATTCGAGCCATCTACCCCGATGGAAGTCCTGTGGTATTGACAGGAAATTTAGAAGGAGAACCTTCTGCCACTTTTAGTACGAATCAGGCAGGATTAGGGAAAATCGAATTCATTCCTCAACGGGAAGCATATACTGCCCTAGTCGTAGAACCCAACTATGGTGAAAAGCGAAGCATTTCTATCCAAAAAGCCATGTCCTCCGGAGTAACGATACAGGTACAGCAGGGAGAAGAAAGCAACTATATTGCTGCGATGGTCCAAGGGGTTAATGTGGAAGGAAATTTGCTATTGGTGTCTCATACCCGAGGTTTGATTAATTACATGATCCAAGGCAAACTTTTTAATGGGGTATGGGGCCTGCGAATACCGAAAAAAAACTTGCCTAGCGGAATCAATACCCTCAGCGTCTTGGACGAGTCTGGAAGAACGCTCCTGGAGCGACTGGTATTTGTCCATGGTCCTGACCAACTCCAACTCACCTTAACTTCCTTGTCAGAGTCGCTATCTCCGAGATCTAAGGTTTCCTTGACTCTGGCAAGCGAATTCCAAGATAGCACCTCTCTTGCCAGTCTATCCGTTTCGGTAATAGATGCTGCTCAGGTACAAGATGAAAGCGAAATCTATGGAACTATCCATTCCCATTTGTTGCTAAGTTCTGACCTTAAAGGCACTGTATATCGTCCGGGATATTATTTTCAAAATCAAAGTCCGGCCATCAAGGAAGAACTTGATTGGGTCATGCTCACCCACGGTTGGACCCGATTTACTTGGAAGGATGTTTTCAACGAAGTATATCCCGATCAAGGGCATTACATAGAACAAGGAATTACTGTCCAAGGAACAATCACTGAAAAATACCGCACCAAAAAAGGTCTGGGGGGAGGAAAAATTACTGCGCTTGTGGGAGAAGGCGTAGAATTGCTTTCTACCGAATATGGACCAGATGGCTCATTTTTATTGACCGACCTCAATTACCAAGACTCCACTTCCTTGACCCTCACCGCAGAAGACAGTAGGGCCAAAAATTTTATTGACCTTTCCCTACGAGTGCAAAAGCCCCACTTCAAGATGCTTGAAGGTAGCTATCCCAAGGAAGTCTTTTGGCCTAAAGAATTGATTGCCTCCGTAGAGGAAAGAAGACTGATGCAGCAATTAAGCGCTGGAGAAAAATTCACCGATCTGGAAGGAATAACCATTGAAGCGAATACCCTACAAGAAGAACAAACCCAATCTCGAAAATTATATGGTCAGGGAGATGCTACCTTGAAACCAGAAGAAATACCAGGAGGAGAAGGCTACACCAATATTTTTCAAATGATACAAGGCCGGGTAGCTGGAGTGCGGATCAATTTCAATGGAATTTCAGCCAGTGTTCAAATTCGTGGCGTTGGCTCCATACAAGCAGGTACAGAACCCTTATACCTCCTGGACAATGTACCCGTGGACGCTAGCACAATCTCTCTGATTAGCCCAAGAGATGTGGAATCTGTAGAGGTATTTAAAGACCCCTCTCGAACTGCCATTTTTGGTTCTCAAGGAGGCAATGGAGTCATTGCCGTGTACACCAAAACAGGCGCAGGTCTTTCCTACACCTCTGATGGGGGAACCTTGGTGACAAGGTATAGTGGCTATGCAATTCCTAAAATATTTTACTCTCCAAAATACGATGAAAAAAGCCCCTCTACCACAGATAGAAGGGCTACCCTATTTTGGAGCCCCTTACTTCAGACAGACGCTACCGGCAAAGCGCGCCTAGAATATTTCAACTCGGATACGGCCACCACGCATGTAGTGGTGGTTGAAGGAATAGACAAGCAAGGTAGGTTGGGTCGCCTAGTCACCCGCCTGCAATAAAGGTTTTATAAAAGATTTCTATTTTTGACTGTAGTAAGCACCATGAAAAAATTCCTTCTTACAAGTTTAGGTTCTATCCTATGCTGTCTCCCCTTACTTGCTCAAGAACAAGGAGATTCTAGAATACATGTCTTGGGACAATACGGCCTGAGAATGCAAGAACCTGGCATAGGTGCAGGATGGGAGTATTTCTTCTCTCCACAGTTTGGGTTTATGCCCAGCTATACCCAGCTCTTTCCCGCTGTAGGAAAAGCAGGAAATTTTAGTGCTGATCTCCGGTATTACCTCTCCCAAGGAAAATCTCAGGTTTATGTACTCACGGGCTACAGCCTAACTACTGAAAATACCCAGCCTAATGCTGCAGGCACCCGAAAATCAACTAGTGGGGCCAATGTGGGGGTAGGAGCCGTAGTGCCTCTGACTTCTTGGCTTGGTTTGAGTTCGGAATTTAAATTCCAAAGCCAGGGGATTCGGCAAACCTATGCTCGATTTGGTTTGGTATTACCGATAAAAAAATAAGGAATTGGGTACTGCCCGTATTTTTAAAGGAATTTGGTATAATTCGAGCCCATTTATTTTTTACTAAATTCAAAAAGCTTTCTTTTTTCTTCCTTACTTAATCCATCGTAGCCCTTTTCAGCAATTTTATCTAAAATCCTATCTACTTCTTCTTGTTGAATCGTTTCCCTTTTCGACTGAGCAGCTGAAGTACTTTCTCCTCCTGCTCTTCGGTAACTTACCTTTACCTTAGGTCGGCGTCTGGTAAAAAGATTTTCAAAAAAGCTCCCTACCTTTTGTATAGGAGTTCCCAAATCCTTTCCTTTTCTTAACAATACCACGTATAAAAATCCAACTAGGGCACCTCCCAAGTGTGCGATTTCTCCCCCAGCATTGGATCCTATTGAGTTGGCAAAGGATAAAATGACATAAAAGGCAGCGATGTACACGATTCTAACTGGACCCAACAAGAGCAAGAAAAAAGTAGTATGAGGGGCTACGGTAGCGGCACCTACCACCACCGCAAATACCCCAGCACTGGCACCTAGCATCATGGACTCATTCACCGAGTCCCGAAAGTAAGGGGCCAAATTGTAAATAAGCATATAAAATCCAGCTCCTAGCAATCCCCCCAATACGTACAAATTTGCCAGCCTTCTACTGCCTAAATATTGATGAACAACGAGTCCAAACCAATACAAAAAAAGCAGGTTAAAAAGGATATGAAATACTCCTTCATGCAAAAACATGTAGGTCAACATGGACCAGGGTTGTGTAATAAAGGTGGGAAGTGAGGCAGGCATCATCAGGAATCGCAAACCTGCTTGATAAAGTTCTCCAAATCCCGATAGGGTCAAAAATACCCGAGCCAACAGAAAGACAAAAAAAACAATCAGATTGATGGCAATAAGCTTATACAAGCTATTGTCCCGGTACTTGAATGCATTTTTTAAGTTGTCCCAAAAACCCCCGTACATGTTAGTAAAAATTAGTTCTATTTTTTTTCCAAACGTAAACTAGGATGGCACCGATCACCAATCCACTCAGGTGTGCAAAATGAGCTACATTATCGCTAGGATTGGTAATCAATACGTTGTAAATGGTGTAGGCCCCGTAAAAAAACACCAGGTACTTGGCCTTGATGGGCATGGGGGGAAAGAGTAAGAAAAGTTGGGTATTGGGAAACAGCATGGCAAAGGCAACCAAGATGCCGAATAAGGCTCCCGAAGCTCCTACCATGGGCTGGTTGACTTGCAGTCTTAGGATATTTTGCAAGGTTTGTTTGGCATGTTGGATATGTGCCGGATCTTGCGGATTTCTGCTGTATTGATCCACAAAATCAAATACCTCTTGGGTAAAATATCCTTTGTTTTCGATCACAAGCCTATTGAAATACTCTGGATCAGGGTTGGATTCAAAGGCCAAGACCTTGTCTTCCAAATTTCTGTACTGCACCAAAGTATATCCCGAATACAAGACTCCAGCTCCCATACCGCAGACCATCCACAAGGTGAATAATTTTTTAGGTCCTAAAAACTGCTCTAAAAGTGGACCAAAAATCATTAATCCAAACATGTTGCTAAACAAATGCCAAAAATCTGCATGCATAAACATGTAGGTGAGGAACTGAAAAGGCTTGAATTTGGAGCTATTTATGTTGTAAAGAGCAAACCAATCGTCGAGCACAGGAATAAAAAAATTAGCAGCCAAAAAGATGGCAATGTTAATGAGTAGGAGTCGCTGTACAACGGGCGTGATATTTCTAAACATATTATTTGGCAAAGAATGCGTGTATGCTAGGTAAATCCAATTTTACAAAGGTTTTGTTCCCCGAAGGCGAATAATTTGGATTTTGACAGGCAAATAATTGCCCAACCAGGGTTTCCATCTCTCGTGCATCCAGGCGTTGACCCTTTTTTAGAGAAGACCTTTTGGCCAATGAACGAGCTAAATTTTCTTTTTTGTCCAAAGAAAGTTCACTTTTAAAGTTTTTGTACTGCTCGATCAACCCCTCAAAGAGCTCTTTTTCGTTCTTTACTTGGGTATCTGCAGGTACTCCTTGGATGACAACAGTATCCTTTCCAAATTCCTCCACCTGAAATCCTAGGCTATGAAGTTCGGGTAACATATCCATGACCAGAGAGAAATCTCCTGGGTTAAGGGTGAGGGTGGCTGGAAAAAGGCATTGTTGGGAACTGCCCTGAGAGGCCTGCAACTGTTTGAAGTAGCGTTCGTAAAGAATACGTTCGTGGGCGAGTTGCTGGTCTACAATCAGTACCCCCGTTGACATTTGGGCAACGATATAGCTAAGCTCTACCTGAAATGTAGTACCTGTCCCTTCCTGCACTTCTGCGGCTGAAGTAGGCAATGCTTCCTCTCCAGAAGCTCTGCTTGGAAAAGTAAGAATTTCCTGATCCTCCTTTGGAAGTTGGGTACTGCGCCAGGTCGATACCGTAGGAGCATCTCCTTCAAACAGGCGCTCCCAGCCTGCTACAGATGCTTTTTGAAACTCAGGAGTATTGTAGGTTTTGTAGCTGTATTCTCGATCCAATTCCAAAGCAGTGGATGGATTCTTGGTCCAATTTTCCTGAAAATTGACATCCATGCTAAAGTCCAAAGCAGGCATGACATGATGGGCCCCCAAGGATTGCTTCACTGCCGCACGTATGACCGCATAGACTGTCCGCTCGTCCTCAAACTTAATTTCTGTTTTGGTAGGGTGCACATTGATGTCAATATGCGCTGGGTCAATCTCCAAAAACAAAACATAGAAGGGATGTTGATCTGCCTGGATCAAGCCTTCGAAGGCCGTGCTCACTGCATGATGCAGGTAGCTACTTTTGATGTACCTGTTATTGACGAAAAAAAACTGTTCTCCCTTGGTTTTCTTCGCATATTCGGGTTTACCTACATATCCTTTAATCCTAAGATGAGGAGTATCCTCTTCGCATGGGACCAATTGATTTTGTGCGGATTTACCAAAAATGCCTACAATTCGCTGGCTAAGCTTGCTTGGCAAAAGGTGATACGTTTCTAAATCTTGTTGATACAAGGAAAACCCTATTTCGGGATTTGCGAGAGCGACCCGCTGAAATTCGTCCACGATATGTCTCATTTCTACAGGATTGGACTTCAAAAAATTTCTCCTTGCTGGGACGTTAAAGAATAAATTTTTCATGGCCACGGAGGTACCCACTGTAGTGGCTATGGGTTCTTGCTTTTTTACTTCAGATCCTTCGATTTGTAGTAAGGTGCCCAACTCTGCCTCTTCTTGACGGGTTTTGAGTTCTACTTGTGCCACGGCTGCAATAGAAGCGAGGGCTTCTCCCCTAAATCCAAGGGTACGGATGGCAAATAAATCCTGCGCACTCCGAATCTTGGAAGTGGCATGGCGTTCAAAACTCATCCTGGCATCGGTGGGAGACATTCCCCTTCCATTGTCAATGACGTGGATCAACTGCTTCCCTGCATCCTTTATCCAAACCTGAATTTGAGTGGCTTTGGCATCTACTGCATTTTCCAACAATTCCTTAAGCGCAGAGGCAGGTCGTTGAACGACCTCACCGGCGGCGATTTGGTTGGCAATGGCGTCAGGAAGGAGCTGAATAATATCAGGCATTGGTACGCTTCTTTTTAAACTTAAAAAAGAAGTAAACTCCTCCCAATACTAATGCACCATAACCCATGTAGGTGAAAATCACTGGCCCCAAGTAAATGTACCCAAAGGCTGCAGTCACCATGCTTAAAAATAGAAAGGTTCGGATCAAAGTAGAGGCATTGAAGACATGGGTATTCTTATGCTTCATTCCCCGATGAGAGGAAAAAGAGCCTTTCAGGGAACTTGCCCTACGAGCAGACTCCTCTTCTGAGGAAGATGCGATGGCTCCCTCCTGTTCCAATTCCTTTTTAATTCTTGAGGTACGCTCTTCCAGTTCCTCCTTGATGGGATCGTAGTACCTTGTTTTGATGGCAAATCTTTGGTGCGAGGCGGTTTTAAAAATGGAAGGAAGTTTCATGACTTGCTATATATGTGGCCTTTAGGGTGATTTTCAGGTCCAAGCGGAAAAGAAGCATTATTTTCTTTTCCCTCTCTTAAAAGTCTATACTTTTTTACCGTGTTGATTTTGCTAAACTTTGTTACCTTGTAGGTTAGCTGGTATTGACCTCCATTCACCAAGATACTCCGATGAATGAACATAAGAGATTTGTTTCAACTAGTTATCAAATTTAGCTAAAAATACAGAATTTAATACACACCCTTCCATGAACCCTCGCATAAGAACCCTGTTTTTTTGGATCCTTACCTTAGGGCTTATCACATTTGGGAAGTCAGCCCCAAATTGGAAAAATGATGACCCTTTAAAAAGCAGGGAACTTGAATTACAAATGCATTGGGTGGATAGCGTTTTTAATACCATGACCTTTGAAGAGCGCTTGGGTCAATTGTTTATGGTAGCAGCTTATTCAAACAAAGACCAAGCCCACATAGAGGAAATCAGTCAGCTTATTCAAAACCATCACATTGGTGGACTAATATTTTTTCAAGGCGGTCCCAATCGACAAGCGAGATTAACCAATTTTTACCAAGCAAAATCAAAAATTCCATTAATGATTGGCATGGATGCAGAATGGGGAATAGGCATGAGGCTAGATTCTATTGAAAATTTCCCCAAAGCCATGACTCTAGGAGCCATACAAAATCCTGAACAAATTCATGCTATGGGTGCTGAAATTGCTAGACAATTTAAAATCTTGGGGATGCATGTAAATTTTGCTCCTGTGGTAGATGTAAATTCAAATCCTAATAACCCAGTAATTGGTTTTAGAGCTTTTGGAGCTGAAAAGGAACAAGTTACTTCTCGGGCTATCGCCTACATGAAAGGGCTGCAGGAGAATGGTATTATGGCAAATGCAAAGCATTTTCCAGGACATGGAGACACAGATGCGGATAGCCACTTTTCCCTTCCTAAAATATCCCATTCTGAAGAAAGAATCTGGGATATTGATTTATATCCTTACCGAGAACTATTTAAAGAAAACCTAATGTCGGTAATGGTAGCTCATCTTCAAGTTCCCAGCTTGGAGCAACAACAAAATTTGCCCACCAGTTTGTCTAAAACCATAGTTACAGATCTCCTACAAAAGCAGATGAATTTCCAAGGATTGATTTTCACTGATGCTTTGAATATGGGAGGGGTAACAAAAATGGGAAAACCTGGTGAAGTAGAATTAAAAGCTTTATTAGCTGGAAATGATGTGCTTTTGTACCCACAAAATGTAGCACAAGCAAAAACCTATATTCTTGAGGCAATAACAAAGGGTCTAATTAGCGAGGAGGAAATTAATAACCGAGTAAAAAAAGTACTCAAAGCAAAGTATTGGGTGGGTTTACACGATTACATGCCGATTGATACGTACAAAATTGTGGAAAGATTGAATACGGAAAAAACCCACAATCTTATTGAAAATTTATATTCCGAAGCTATCACCGTCGCATCAAACAAAGACGATTTACTTCCCATTTCCCTTTTAGAATTTAAAAAAATTGCAAGCATAAGTATTGGGGATGAAGGTCAAATTTTTAACAACTACCTCAATAAATATGCAAAAGTAGATCATTTTTCTCTTGCAAAAGGCTCAAGTGAATCTGTTCTCTACCAACTGCATCAGAAATTAGAAGGCTATGATATAATCGTAGTAGGCATGATGGGAGTAAGCAATAATCCAAAAAGAAGTTATGGATTAGAGCCTAACGACCTAACCTTCATTAAACAGTTAGAAAGTAATCATCAGGTGATCACTGTACTTTTTGGTAATGCCTATGCTGCTGGTCAATTGGAAGGCTTAGAGCATGTGGTCCTTGCTTATGAAAATTCTGAAATAACTCAAAAAATAGTGCCTCAGGTGCTATTTGGAGGTAGACCAAGTAAAGGCATTGTTCCGAGTACTTTAAGTACTCAGTATGTCAAGGGTATTGGAGGATGGCTTCCTTCTATGGAAAGATTAGCCTATGGAAATCCGGAAGAAGTTGGAATGGACAGGAATGTCTTAAATAAAATTGACGAAAAAATGAACCACATGATCAAAATACAGGCTGCGCCTGGAGGACATGTATTGGTTGCAAAAGAAGGTAAGGTAGTATTTGACCGCTCCTATGGTTACTTAGATTATGAAAAATCTATGCCGGTAACCTCCTCTACGGTATATGACTTGGCTTCAATTACTAAGGTAGCAGCTACAACGCTAGTGGCCATGTTTCTCCATAGCAGAGGGGAGCTTGACATGAATAAAACCCTGGGAGATTACCTGCCGGAACTCAAAACTACCAACAAAGGCCCTCTGGTGTTAAAGGATGTCATGGCGCACGAGTCAGGACTGAAAGCATTTATTCCCCATTATTCTAAAACCATTAAAATAGGGAACTGGGATCCTAAGTATTACCAAGATTCGAGCAGCCATGATTATTCCCTGCCTGTTTCCAATGCCATGTACGCTATACCTAGCCTCAGAGATAGCGTTTGGAAATGGACAGTAGAATCTGAATTATTGCCCAAGCCGCATACTTATGTGTATTCAGATTTGACCATGTATTTCATGCAGGCCGTTATAGAAAGAATCATCAACCAACCCTTGGATGAGTTTTTAGAACAACAGTTTTACGCTCCTTTGGGCTTGCATAGCCTAACCTTCACCCCCTTCAAAAAAATGCCCATTTCTACCGTTGCTCCTACGGAACACGACATCACGTTTAGAAAAAGAAATATACAAGGCTATGTTCATGATCCTGGAGCAGCCATGTACGGAGGAGTGGCAGGACACGCAGGTCTTTTTGGTACGGCCAATGACTTGGCCGTCATCATGCAAGTGCTTCTCAATAAAGGTACCTATGGTGGAATAACATTTTTTTCGCCCCAAACCATTGAAGCATTTACCAAACGCCAATCCAGCATCAGTAGAAGAGGCTGGGGATGGGACAAGCCAGAACCTGAAAAAGGAAGAGGAGGGTCTGCAGGAAAGTTAGCTCCAAAAAGTACCTTTGGCCACACCGGATTTACAGGTACTGCCGTATGGGCTGATCCAGAAAATCAACTCACCTATGTCTTTCTCTCCAATAGGGTACATCCAAACGCGAGCAACAATAAATTACTAGAGGAAGGAATTCGAACCCAAATCCACGACTTGATCTATGAGGCCTTGAAATCAAAAAATTAAACAAAGCGGCTATCAAGTCTTAGTTTTCCTTGATTTCAATTACCTTAAATTCTGTTCTTCGATTGGTCTGATGCTCTTCTTCCGTGGTGGCTTCCTTGATGAGAAGCTGCGTCTCGCCGTAGCCTTTGGCTACCAATCTATCAGCAGCTATCCCTTGAGATACGATATAATCCACAGCAGACTGAGCTCTTCTTTGAGAAAGATTCAGATTATAAGAATCGTTTGACCTGGAATCCGTATGTGAGCTCAATTCTATTCGAATGCTGGGATTGTCTTTGAGAATTTTTACCAACTTATCCAGTTCCAATGCAGCATCTGGACGTATGTCAGCCTTATCCAAGTCATAATAAATATTGTCCAAGACAATGGTCTTTTCCAAGATCAGTTGATCCAAAATGATGGTTGTATCCAAGGTCACATTGGTGACTTCCTGTATTAAGGTAGCCGGATCAGGAGTTTTGCCTCGAGTAGAGTAGGTAATAGATTTTGAAAAATACCCATTTTTAGAAGCAATGATGCTATAATCACTTTCTGGAGACAAGGTAAAGCGCACCCTTCCCTGGGAATTAGAAAAATCACCTCCCATTTGCTTTTTATCTGAACCATACAACACAACCCTAGTCTGAGGCAATACTACTACGTTTTCTTCCGTCTTCGACTCTTTGGTGTAGACGTTCAACAATACATTAATGATTTTTGGCTTGGGCGTCTTGTCTTCAAAGAAATAAATATCATCGTCACCTACTCCTCCCTCCCGATTAGATGAAATGTATCCCGCCTTTGGATAGTCGGTAAAGAAAATACCAAAATCATCTCCCTTACTATTAAAACTAGGGCCCAAGTTTCGAATGACTTGAATACCATTTTCATTTTTCTCCGCCACCAAAAGATCTAGCTTCCCAAATCCTGGATGCCCATCCGAGGCAAAGAAAAACTTTCCATCTTTAGCTGGTCTAGGAAAGAGTTCGTTGCCCGGAGTATTGACCGTAGGACCCAAATTGACCGCATTTCCAAAATCTCCATTGGCTAGTTTGGTAGCTTTGTACAAATCAATCCCACCATATCCTCCTGGTCGATTGGAAGCAAAATAAAGTTCAGATCCATCCGTACTAAAGGCTGGGGTAGAATTCCACCAAGTCTCGTCTTCGTTGACAGGCATCCAGATGGGCTGCGTGAATCCTGCACCTCTAAAATAGGATACAAACAAGGTGGTTTCTGGGTAATCTTTCGAAGATGTGGAATTTCCACGAGCGTAAATCAAGGTGTTCCCATCTGGACTTATCGCTAGCGCCGCCTGATTCAAGCCAAGTTCATTTTCGAATTCAGGTAAGGCTTCAATACCCACCACATCTACCTTCAGGCCATCCGCTTGGGTACGAAAAAGCTGGTGATAGGGCGTTCCTGTGGCTGGATAAATTCCAGAAAAAGATCTACCCGAAGTGAAGTAGAGAAAATTTTCACTTAATACGGGTGCATAATCAGCGCCAGGAGAATTCAACTCCCTGTAATTGACCAATTGGTAATTGGAATAATAATCGGATATCTTTTCCAAAACAGGAAGAGATTCTATTTCCTTTTTGACACGCGCAAGAAGCCGATCGTCGGAGGTGTAGGTAGTTGCTGCTTCAAAAGCTGCTTTAGCTTCTTCCATCCTTTGATTGGCTTTTAGGCTTTGTCCCAAATAAAAATACCCATCAAAACTTGGCTCCTTAGCAACAAGGAGTTGGTAATGGGGCACAGAAGCCTCTATACGATTAGAAAGCCTGTAGCTTTCTGCAAGTACCTGATGCGCGCGAAGGTTGGTAGAATCCTGGGCGAGCACTTGCCGAAATGAACCTATGGCATATTGGTACTGTCCGGATAAAAATTGCTCGTTACCTTTTTCGACCAAGCTCTTACACGCTCCCAAAAGGAGGATCAGAAAGAGTGCTGGTATCAAAAAATATTGTCTCATCTTCTCCTAAAGTCAAGTTTAGCGACGAATATGCGCAATTAATTTGGAAAATATTTGGTCATCCAACTATTTAACACAGGCTGCCAAAGTTGCTGAAGATCGGCTTTGGTGTGTAGAGATGCTCGGACCACTTCTAGCTCTGCAGTGATCTCTCCCGCATATATTTTGGATTTGATTCCTAAAGCCGAAACTACCTTTACCTTTCCTTCTTTATCTCTTAACGTAATCTTCCCTTGGTCTACCAAATTTGTGTTCAAACGCATCTCCAGCTCACGCAAAGTACGAACCGAACTATCAATAGAACACCCAGATGCCCCCAGCTCGCTTTGGTCTACCGCCAATACGAGAAGCTGATGGTGCAAAATTTCGAAGGAAGCATGCATGGCTTTGCCGTGGGAATTCCAAACATCACAAAAATCAACCAAGACCTTCCGAATAAGTTGTTCTTCCTCTGTCGTAAAATTTCTAGAGGAGGCATACAGCCAAATGCGGGAAGAATCAGGCAATTGTTCAAAAGGGATAAACATGTATAGCGAGGTTTATCGAAACTCCAATTTATTCTAACGACAAATAAACAAAATAAGATGCAGAGGATAAGGTTAAATTCCCATCCTCTTGGCGACCAGCTCCGCCAGGTCAACTACCTGTACGTCGGATTCTCGCTCTTTGTTTTTAATTCCATCCGTCATCATTGTAAGGCAAAAAGGACAGCCCACAGCTATGGCTTCAGCTCCCGTAGCAAGGGCTTCTTCGGTGCGTTCGATATTGATGTCTTTAGCTCCAGGCTCAGGTTCCTTAAACATTTGTGCCCCCCCTGCCCCGCAGCAAAGACCTTTACTTCGGCAACGCTTCATTTCCACCAACTCCACATCCAAGGCTTGGATTACTTCTCGAGGAGCTTCATATACCTCATTGGCTCTACCTAGGTAGCAGGAATCATGAAAGGTAATTTTCTTTCCCTTAAATTCCCCACCGCCCTGAAGGACTACTTTTCCTTCGTGGATAAGCTGCTGTAAAAATTGAGAATGGTGGATCACCTCATAGTTTCCTCCCAAGGCAGGATATTCATTTTTGATGGTATTGAAACAGTGCGGACAGGCAGTCACCACTTTTTTTACCTCGTAGGCATTCATGACTTGTATATTGGCCACCGCCTGCATTTGGAAGAGAAATTCATTTCCAGCTCTACGAGCAGGATCGCCAGTACAAGCTTCTTCGGGACCAAGTACGGCAAAACTCACTCCTACTTTGTTCAGTATTTTTACAAAAGCCTGGGTAACAACCTTGTATCGTTCATCAAAAGATCCTGCACATCCTACCCAAAATAAGATCTCGGGGGTATTTGATGCAGCTGCCATTTCGGCCATGGTGGGTACGTGATAGGTAGACATAGTTACTTGGTTAAAACCGCTACTGGAAAATAATTACTCCGATGATTTAATTGTTCTCTTCTGCTTTCACTTTATCGGCCCAATTGAATCTATCGGATGGGCTAAATTTCCAAGGAGAAAAACTGGTCTCCATATTTTGAAACATAGAATTCCATTGGGCGGGAGTACCTGATTCTTCCATGGCCACGTATCTTCTCATCTCAAGAATGATAGCCAAGGGATCTAAGGAAATCGGGCAAGCTTGTACACAAGCATTGCAACTGGTGCAGGCATTGAGTTCTTCTTTAGAGATATAATCCCCCAAAAGAGACTTTCCGTCTTCGCATCCCAAACCCCCAGCATCCAAACTTTTGCCTACTTCTTCTGCACGATCCCGCACATCCATCATGATTTTTCGTGGAGAAAGCTTTTTTCCTGTCAGGTTAGCTGGACATTCTGAAGTACATCTTCCGCATTCCGTACAGGCATAGGCCTGCAATAGATTTACCCAACTCAAGTCATTGATGTCTTTTGCTCCAAATCTACCCACTTCGTTGGAGGCTGGCTCTTGTCCCGTGTTTAGGCCCAACATGACCTGTACTTCTCGAGTTACCTCCGGCATATTCTGCATTTCTCCCTTGGCCTTCAGGTTGGAATACCAAGTGGCAGGAAAGGCTAGAAAAATATGGAGATGTTTGGAATACGTCACATACGCCGCAAAGCCTAGGATACCTAGGATATGAAACCACCAAGCCCCCCGCTCTAAACCTAAAACCGCCTCAGTGCTCCATCCTTGAAGTAGGGGTTGGATCTGGCTACTTACAACTAAACTATCCAATGGAATGTACGGAGCCACAGCTTGGCGTGCTAATACCTGGTCTGCTGCATTCATGGTCAAAATAGCACACATCAACACCATTTCGATTACAAGAATGAGGGTGGCATCTAGGCGAGGCCATCCCTTGAGCTCGGGCTTAGTGAAGCGTTCGAGGCGGAGCACATACCTGCGATAGAGTAAAAAAACACAAGAAATCAACACCCCAAAAGCCAAGAATTCAAAGACATTGATGGCCACTACATAGGCCTTTCCCAAGTAGGGGGCAAGCACCCTATGAGTTCCCAATAGACCATCCAAAATAAATTCTAAAACCTCCAGGTTGATGACTAAAAATCCTATGTAGAGCAGGGCATGAAGTAGGGCGGGAACGGGTTTTGAAAACATTTTCTGCTGTCCAAATGCAACCATGAGCATGGTTTTCCAGCGCTTAGCTACCTCATCATTCCTTTTTGTTGCCTTCCCGAGTAAAATATTTCTGCGTAGGAATCGGATTCTTTTAAAGAGGATAAATCCAGCCAATACCAAAACTAAAGCGAAAATAACCTGGGGAAAATTGCTCATAGGGATTATGTTAAAGGCTAACTCTTGGAGATGGGTCTATTTTTTTCTGAAAAGGATTTGTAAGGAAAACTCAAATTTCTACCTTTGCAACACTTAAAATGGATGGTGATATAGCTCAGTTGGTAGAGCATCGGACTGAAAATCCGTGAGTCGGTGGTTCGAGTCCACTTATCACCACGATCCCGATCTTCACAGATCGGGATTTTTTTTGCCTTTTCTTTCTTATCCAAACTGATTTTTAATCTTCAAAACCTCGTACCAAATTAGAAAATAGTCTGCATGCATACTATTTTTTTTTGAAATTTATCTTTTTATTTTCTTGGGAGCAGCCATTAGAATCCCATATCCGTAGAGAAATGCTCTTCTTGCCTGGGAAAGTATTTTACTCCTTAACTCGAAAAAACGAAGCGAGCGTCAACTTTGTTGGAGAGAACAAAAGTATTTTTTGGAGCAAAGTGCTAACAATGGAGTTTAGCTCAAGATTTTCTATCCTTCACGTATGCAGCCACCCTCCTCCCCAATCCTTTTGCTTTTTCCAAAAACAGTTCTTCCACCTTCCCAGAAGTAAAAGGTGTCTCTCCAGTAACGGCTGAAGCGCCAAAAGCGGCTTCAGGCTCTTCTCCACCCACAATCACCAGCCCATGTATAAGTAGGGCATGTATCAGATTGAGCATGACCAATTCTTCCCCAATAGAAATACCTCCTCCACTCACAAAAACAGCCCCTACCTTATCTTTCAAAGGGCGTCCTTCAAAAGGCCAAGCATTGATAAATTCCTGCATTCTAGGATCCACATTGGCATTGTACACGGGAGAGCCCAGTAAAATGGCATCGGCCCTCAATAAATCCATTTGAGTGATCTCAGCTATGGTGCCAAGCTTAACTTCCACTCCACCTTCAGCCATTGCCCCTTCGGCCACTGCCTTGGCCATTTGAGCAGTATTTCCTGTGGAAGAAGAATAGACAATGACTAGGGAAGGAGGGGCCTGAGCAAGGATAAACCCCTGCAGAGAAATCAAGAAAAAGGGGATAAGAAATAAAGACCTCATCGCTTGTTGTTTACCAAGATGATATCCCCAGGAGCATGGGGATATCGCTGCCACAGCAATTAATTTTTCCAAGTTGCTTTACCTCCTTTAGCTGAGTCTACCTCCACCTTTAGGTTTTGGGTGGAGGAAACAATCCACCTCACCTTGATGGCGCTCATTCCAGGAATATTTTCTACAGCTATTTTTTGCGGGGAGGGAACTTGCTCTTTGTATAATTTTCTATCCTCGTCTTGAACCACAAATCCTGCTACCACCTGGGCGCCCGTCAAGGTCACATAATCTGGCCTTTCGATTTTATACTTTAGATCCTGACTTGCATGGGTAGGCATCATGCGCTCGTTGACTACGGTAGCCGTTACCTCTTTTAAGCCTCCACCAAGATCCTCAACCTTCACTTCTGAAATGGTCAATTTGGGAGTGTGGTAAGCATGAAAAATGGTAAATGCAGCATTTCTATGGGCATCTTGCTCCAAGAGAAAGCCAGGGTGAGCCCGTCCAAAGGTTTTCTTAAATCCCCCGATTTCTACAGCTCCAAATTGAGGATGGGAGTAGGCTTTCCAGTGGACAAAAGCGTCCCCAAAAGTCAATAGATCGTCCACCTTAAGTTGCTCTTCCTGATTGCCTCTACCTGCATCTTTGTTGAAGTACAAGTAAGAAACCATGAGTTCATTGGAATACGTAAAGATCCCTCTGGTTCCATAAAACCAATCCAATTCTCCACCAAAGACCGAGTATAGGTCCTTATAAACCGTCAAGTAGCGGTATCCAGGAATCATTTCCTCTCCCTTTTTTCCAATAGCATCGTAAATCCGAATATCCTCTCGGTTGTAGGTCGTCACATCTTCTTCTGCTCCAGGTCCGCGGAGAATCATTCCTCCTGAATTATGGAAACTTTGTCCTCCCGCGATATTGGGATGCTTCATGACAAATTCCATCACGGCTCGGTTCTCTGGTAAGGTAAAGGGGTATTTCAGCGCTCCACGCTGTACATAATCTGGCTGCCAGTTCCATCCCCAATCTCTATTGGGATCGTAGTAGCCAATACCATCTTCATTTACTTCTCCATCCCCGTCGTTGTCTACTCCTTCTTGACCAAGCATTTCGTATTCACCCATCTGGTCCTGACCTACCTGAATCAATCTCCTTGGATCTAAAGGATCCTTGATAAATCTGCCCGTGGGGGATTTACGAATCATCGTGGTGATGTGTCCGTCACCATCCAAATCGTCCATTCTATCCTCACCGTCTGTTCCATCTCCATCGTCGTCTAGAACCAACATTCCCGAGCGAGGAGAGCTCGCTGTATTGGGCTCCTTAAAGAAATTGTTTCGTGCATCAGGGTTGATAGTTGGAGTGATGTAAAAGGTTTTGTCCTTGAGGAGCTGCTTCACAAATTCATTGTCTGCATGCATTTCAGTCAAGTACCAGGCCACATAAAGCGAAAATTCACCCCCTTGCACCTCATTGGAATGAATGTTGCCATCAATCCACATGGCAGGCTTATCGGTGTCCTTTCCAGTAGAAAAATCAGTGATCGTAAGGGTGAGAATATCCCTACCCTCCACTGATTTGCCAATGGATTCAATTTTTGCCAGGTTAGGATGGGCCTGAGCGATTTTTTTCATCCAAGTCCATAATCCCTCAGCGCTGTAGTAGCGATTCCAGGAAATTTCAACCTTGGGTTTATGCGGCGTACCTATGGCCCTAAAGTAATTTTCCTCCTGCGCCTTAGCCTCCAAGGCAAAAATACTCCAGGCTCCAATAGCCCATGAGGCAATCAAGTAGTTTATAGTAAGAGTCTTCATGGCTTAGAAGGTTATGGATTGAGTTATAAAACCAGCATGTGGAGCACCTGCTTTAAGTTCTATTGGTGCCTTGGACCTTACGATCCAGCTCAAACTAGCTTTTTCAAAGGCCCCCAAGGCAGGAAGCAGCTGTACCGCTTCCCCCGCTACTAGTTGCTCTGAAGAAACCTTCAGGTCTATCCTAAGTTTTTTTAACCATCGGGACCGTATTCCCATTTCAGAATGGGTAGGTAGCGGAGAATTATTAAATAAATCCACGGTGATCCGGGTAAGACCGTTGCCCAACTTTTCAGTAGTGAGGTGATGAAACTCCAGTTTAGGTTGCATTCCCGCCAATTTGAGAATAAAATCCACGTGGCTTTGGGCGATACCCTCCACCTGCTGGTACGGTGGTGTCACCAAGGAAAAAGGCTTAATTCCTCCTACTTCCACTTCACTCTTGGGAAAATCAGGATGAGATATTTCCGTCCATGGCACAAATGCATTCCAATTCAAAGAATCGGACCAGGCCAGGAAATTAGCTTCTGAATGTGTTTTTCCTTTGTATTCGGGAGTCCAGTAGCCCGGGGTAGAAAAACTAAATCTAGCAAAATGGAAATAGGCCCACTGGAAAAAATCTCCATCGGTTCCTTGATTGGTCTGCTGAAAGGCCTTTGCTGGTATGGTCTTGGCATACACCTCCGATACCATGGCCTGGGTCGCCTGATCTTTTTCTAAAATGGAAGTTACCACCCGCTTGCGGGCTTCAGCTGCAGCATACTTTAAAGGCGTGCTGAGGTTGTTTGCTGGAGAAAAGGTGACAAAAGCAAAAATATTCCATTGCTCGTAAAGGTAGTCCAACAAGGCTCTGCTTTCTACTTGAGAAACAGCCACATCTCCCGCCAATGGTTCGAAAACGGGGAATTTGTAAGGAAGAGATTTATTGAAAGCGATTCCTTCTGAGAGGTCTTCGGCAAATTTTCCGTCTTTATCCGAATCCACACTTTCCTTGAATACCAGGTACTTTCCAGCTTCCCCTTTGGATCGATCTGCTTTAACCATCACACGGGGATCTTCTTTTGAGGGAATCCACTCTCCTAAAGGATCAGCTACACGCATCCAGGTTATCAGCCCATCCCCGTTCAAGTCGCTATACCCATTTTCTCCTGCCTGCCCGTCACGATCGTGATCTACGGAAACGGCATTTCCCCTGCGCTCGTATTTAAGGGCTGCATGGTATTGTGCATAGGCATCGGGCGACATGTTGGGAAATACATAAAAAGTGGTGGATTCTAGCGCCATGGCATGTTCTCCTACGAGCTTTTCGGCAAACTGAAGGGCCAGTTCCACGCTGAGAACGTGGTAACCTTCTACCCCGCCCACAACTGCAATTGCTGGTTTCTGATCTTTGGCACCTGTTCCGATCTTAAGGGCATAAATTTCCTTTCCCCCGGCCGTTTTGCTCAGGGTCTTGAGCTCCACCGAGGGATGGGAACTTAGTTTTTGAATTCTTTGACTGACTTGGCTGAGGGTGGGATAGTCGCTCTGTGCAAAGGCAGACGCACAAAGAAAGCCTCCCAAAAACAGTCCAAGGAGGAAGTATTTTTTCATAGGAAGTGTGATTTTCGACAAGAAATATGCAGAAATGCTTTTGAATCAACCTAAAGTTTAGGAAAAAAAACGAAAAATGGGGTTGATTTTTATGGAATCTCAAAATTGAAGTCCTAGGAAAATACAAGGGGATCATGGGTTGGAAGTAGAAAAATTGTCTGAATCATAAAAATTGACGTATTTCAAGGATTAAATTCCTTGTCATGTACCAAAAAGTTGTTCTTGCCATTGCTTTTTCACCACGCATGGAAGCCTTAATTGCTGAGGCTAGAAAATTAATTGGAATTTTTGATGGGGAACTGGTACTGATCCATGTAGGAACAAAAACCGCAGAATTAGAAGCGCAATTGGAGGAAATCTTGGCACGTCACTGTGGGGACGTGCGGAAGATTAGGACGATTTGGAAGGAGGGCAAACCGGCAAAAACCATTCTGAAAACCTGTGAAGAGGAAAAAGCAGATTTGCTGGTTTTGGGGGCTCTGAAAAAAGAAGGCTTATTGACCTATTACGTAGGTTCTGTAGCTAGAAAAGTAATACGAAAATCCAAATGTTCGGTACTAACGCTCATTGATCCAAAATTGGAAGGAACCCATTTTTCTAAAGTGGTCATCAATGGAACCGAACTTGAAATCACGCCTAAAGTAATCAAAAAGGGACTAAAATTTTGCCAGGCAGAACAAGCCAGTCAAGTCCACATTCTCAATGAAATCAAAATGTATGGCTTCCAAATGGCAACCGCTGGAGAGGGTTCAGAAACTGAAGTAGCCAATACCAGACGAAAGTTGGTCCAAGATGAAATTCAGTATGTTCAAAATATTTTGGAAAAACTCGACCAAACAAACTTAAAGGTCAACATTAAGGTTACGGCAGGTAAATGGGCCGTAGAATTGGTGCGCTTTTGCGAATCCATTGAAGCTGACTTGCTGATCATGGGGGATGAACAAGGTCTTACCTTCATTGATCGACTTTTCCCTCATGATTTAGAAGGCATTTTGGAGGAACTACCCTGCAACTTGTTAATTGTGAAGTAGGATATGGATAGCTTAGCACATCAAGACGTTATTAACTTACTTCTCAAGTTAGCAACGATGTTACTATTGGCCCGCATTTTTGCCGAAGTGGCACAAAAACTTAAGCAACCAGCAGTAGTAGGGGAAATTTTGGCAGGTATAATTTTAGGCCCCACTGTGTTGGGAACGATTGGTCCTGAATTTTACGAGTTTTTGTTTCGAAGCAGCCCTTCTGCAAACCTTGCATTGGACGGGATTGTTCAAATGGCCGTAATCCTACTTCTATTTATAGCAGGACTGGAAGTTGAGCTACACCTAGTTTGGTCTCAAGGAAAATCTGCTGTTAATATCAGTGTTTTAGGATTAGCTGTTCCCTTTTTCTTTGGTTTTCTTGCTCCATATTATTTTCCAGAATTCTTTGGTATCTCTGAAGACAAAAAATTGCTCTTTTCCCTATTTATAGGAACAGCCATGTCAATCACAGCCTTACCAGTAGTTGTTCGCATCTTAATGGATATGAATTTATTTAAGACTAAAATGGGAATGGTCATTGTAGCTGGTGCCATGGTAAATGATTTGATTGGTTGGATAATCTTTTCAGTGATCCTTTCCTTTATGGGTAAAGCTGGAAATTTCTCCTTGATTAATACAATTGGAATTACCCTAATCTTTACCATATTCATGCTAACTGTTGGTAAGGGCTTGTTAAATAAAGTACTTCCTTGGACCAACAAAAAATTAGCCTGGCCAGGCGGTGTCCTTTCTCTGTCCATGGCTTTTTGTTTTTTAGCTGCCGCCTTCACCGAATGGTTGGGAATACATGCCATATTTGGAGCATTCCTTTTTGGCGTTGCACTTGGGGACTCAGATCACTTATCTGAAAAGGCAAAAGAAATTATTCATCAGTTCATCAACAATATTTTCGCCCCCCTATTCTTTGTCTCTATAGGTTTGAAGATCAACTTCTTTACCAACTTTGACATCGCCTTGGTAATTGTCATCCTTGTGATTTCCTTTGCCGGAAAAATTATTGGAAGCGGCTATGGAGCCCTCCGCTCAGGATACAATTTCAAAGATGCTTTAGCAGTAGGTTTTGGGATGAATGCGAGAGGTGCAATGGAAATTATTTTGGGTCTAATCGCCTTGAAAAGTGGACTGATCGATGAAAAATTATTCGTTGCCTTAGTAGTGATGGCACTTGTAACTTCTATATCTGCTGCCCCATTAATGAAATGGGCACTCAAAAAGAAATCTGTAGAATCGGAATAAGCCCTTTTTCCCAGTCTTCCCATTCTTAACTTTTAACCTTACTTTCAAAAAAGTTAAACAAAGGGGTTATTTTTAGGCTTTCCTAGGGAAATAAATTACCGTATGTCTAAGAGTCAAGCAAAAATAGGGGTCCTTTTAGTGAATCTTGGTACGCCAGACAGCACAAAAACGGGGGATGTACGCAAGTACTTGAGAGAATTTTTGATGGATGGGAGGGTAATTGACTTTCCATTTATCTTCAGGTGGATGTTGGTCAATTTGATTATAGCCCCCTTTCGCGCTCCTAAATCGGCAAAAGAATACCGAAAGCTATGGACAGAAAGAGGATCTCCCCTACTTTTTCATACCCAAGACCTAAAGGACAAACTTGAAAAAAGGTTAGATCCCCTTACCTATCGCGTGGTCCTTGCCATGCGCTATCAAAATCCGAGCATCGCCACGGCATTGAAAGCCTTGCAAGAAGAAAAGGTGAAGAAGATCATTGTGCTTCCTCTTTTTCCTCAGTATGCTTCGGCAACCAACGGTTCGGTAATAGATCGAGTCATGGAGTTGGTCCGCACCTGGCAGATCATTCCCGAAATGACCTTTATTAGCAACTACCTGGAGCACCCCCTGTTTCTTGAAGCCTGGGCCGAACTCGGTCGAGAAGCGATGAAGGAGCATACTTACGACAAGTACCTATTTTCATACCATGGACTTCCTGAAAGACAAATAAGAAAGGGAAGTGTAGATGGACATTGCCAATTAGGATCATGCTGTGCTGCCTATGGGATTAAAAATCAATTTTGCTACCGAGCTCAATGCTTTCAGACCACTCGATTGATTGCAGAAAAACTGGGACTACCTGAAGAAAAGGTACTCACCTGCTTCCAATCTCGCTTGGGCAAAGATCCCTGGATCAAGCCCTACACAGAAGATACCATCAAAGAGTTAGCAAAAGAAAGAGTAAAAAAAGTACTCGTTTTCTCACCTGCTTTCGTAGCGGATTGCCTGGAAACCACCGTGGAGGTGGGGGAAGAGTACAAGGAGCAGTTTGAAGAACTTGGAGGAGAGCATTGGGAATTGGTGCCTAGCCTCAACTCCAACGATACCTGGGTGAGGTGTGTGGAGAATCTGATTTTGACAAGATCGTAATTTTGTACCTGGTACTTTGTACAATTAATTTTCGTACTTCGTATTTCAAAAATCGTATTTCTCATTGTCCAAATCCTCTTCCAAAGTCCTCCTTTTCTTAGGTGTTATCTTGATCTCCATCAATTTACGCACCTCCATTGCTTCTGTAGGACCGCTTATACCCTACATTCGAGAGGACTTGGGTATTTCCAATACCGCCGCAGGATTTTTGACTACCCTTAGTTTACTCACCTTTGCCCTATTTTCCCTAATAGCTCCTAGCATAGGGCAAAAGCTGGGACATTCCAAAGCTATTTTCATAGGCATACTTGTCCTTGCCTTGGGAAGCAGCATTCGTGTGTTGGGGGAGGTTTCTTTGCTTTACCTCGGTACTGCACTTACGGGCATAGGCATTGTCACTGCCAACGTACTCATGATTCCCTTTTTTAAAGCCCGAATTCCAGAAAAGCTGGGCTTGATGACGGCCTTATTATCTACAGGCATGTCCTTATTTGCTGCCATCGCCTCAGGTATAAGTGTGCCCTTAGCGGAAGGGCTAGGCTGGGGATGGAGGGGAGCGCTGGCCTTCTGGGTAGGCTTGATGGTCCTAGCCCTGATCGCTTGGATACCTCAACTAAAACTTAGCCGAAACCAAGGCTCAGCGGTGCAGGTACCGAACAAGAATGTATGGAAATCTACCCTTGCCTGGCAAGTTACCGGTTTTATGGCCTCTCAATCGGTGATGTACTTTACCTTAATTACTTGGCTTCCAGATTTGTTGATTGCTAGGGGCATGTCTCCGACTACTGCAGGCTGGTCTCTTTTTTACATGCAATTGATATCGCTCATCGGCACCTTTTTTATTCCTAATCTTTTACTCAGATTGCCCCAACAGTCAGGAGTGGTGGTAGGGGTTGGACTAGGATACTTGCTGGGATATGGAGCATTATTTTTTCACCAGGAATGGATCACCTTCTTAGCGCTGACTGTCATTGGTATAGGAAGTGGAGCAAGTCTAAGCATCGCCTATACCCTAATTTCCATGAGGACAGCCGAAGAACTCACTACCTCCAAACTTTCCGGCATGGTACAGTCCGCCGGTTACGTTTTTGCTGCCTTGGGGCCCCTTTTCTTTGGGATTTCCTTGGATTGGTTGGGAAATTGGGAGGTGATGATCTGGCTGCTCCTAGGCATGACTATCTTATTTTTGAGCTTCGGCATTCCTGCAGGAAAGGATAAAAAAATCTAATTCCCCATTCTTTTAAAAAACGTAGCGAAGAAAGCGGTAATTTTATGGAATTCCTTTTTCATTGGTATGCAAGATGTATTCCATTCCCTAGGCATTTCAGATTCTGTTTTGAATTACGTATTGATGCCTCTGTTGATATTCGTAGCTAGGGTAGCTGACGTTTCCATCAATACCCTCCGGATCATGTTTATGATGAATGGAAAGAAAAATACCGTTCCCATTTTGGGATTTTTTGAGGCCTTGATCTGGTTGTTGGCCATAGGGCAAATTTTTCAAAATGTGGACAATCCTCTATCCTATTTGGCTTATGCAGGAGGCTTTGCCACTGGCACCTATGTGGGCATGACCTTGGACGAAAAATTGGCTCTGGGAAGGGTATTGGTTCGGGTGATTACCCCCAAGCCACTACCGACTTTATTGGAATTTATGAAGGAAAAGGACTACCGCTTCACCAACGTAGGGGCAGAAGGGCGGTATGGAAAAGTAAACTTATTGTTTACCGTGATGAAAAGAGATCAACTTCAAGAATTCATTTCCATGGTCAAGGCCACCGACCAAAAAGCATTTTACACCATAGAAAGTGTAAAAAGGGTGTCTGAGGAGGATTTGAATATCATGGAGGATAAATCCCGTTTCCGCTCCAAACTATGGAGCCGTGCCCGCACCTGATGGGAAATTCTTGGTTTCAGTTTCAACAATTTCGGGTGCATCAAGACCGCTGTGCCATGAAGATCAGTACCGACGCCGTGCTTCTTGGCGCCCTGGCTCGGCACCATTCCCCCAAACGCATCTTAGACGTGGGCACGGGGACCGGGATTCTGGCATTGATGCTTGCGCAGCGCTTTCCTACAGCAAGGCTCACTGCCTTGGAAATCGACCCCGATGCTGCGGCTCAGGCTGCAGAAAATTGTATATCAAGCCCTTTTGGCAATCGAATAACAGTAAAGCTAGGTAGGTTTCAAGACTTTTTTGAACCGCAAGCCTTTGACTTGATCGTGAGCAACCCTCCCTATTTCCCCAATCATCTTAAATCTTCAGATGCCAAACGAAATCGAGCTCTTCATGCCGATGAACTCCCATTTGAGGCATTGCTCCTAAAAACGAAAGCTTTATTGCTTCCCGAAGGACGATTTTGGGTAATTCTTCCTTCAGGTCAAGTCCCTGCCTTTTTAACTTTGGCCGAAGGCCAAGGCCTGTACCCCATCCAAAGAATTCAGGTGAAAGATGCTCCTGCTAAAAACGTCTTTAGAGAAGTACTTGAATTGGCTCAAACACCTCTCTCTTCAGCGCCCTTTCCCCAAGAAATTTGTTTGAAAGAAGAAGACGGAATCTTTACTGTGGCATATGCTTCTTTACTTTCTGGATTTTTACTTGGTTTTTAGCTAAAGTGACTCCAATTTGCTTAAGATGATATTAAAATCAAGCTAAGAATCTGGAGTTAATTTTTATTTTTACGTACCAATTTCTATTGCTTTCACATGCATAAACTAGGTTTTACCTTTGTTTTTCTACTCCTCATTTTCTGGTCCTGTACGTTGGAAGAGAACGCTCCCGTATTGGTTTCCACCGAAGAGGTGTTGTTTGTTGGGGGAGATAAAATTCGGCTTTCAGGAAGATTACTGACCAACCGTGAGGTTCTTGCCAATGACCACGGTTTTATTTTTTCCACCACTTCGTCTTTTGCGAGTCCAATCACCCTGTCTTTGGGAGAAAAAAATGGTCCTGGGCGATTCATTGGTGAAAAAGGAGGCTTTGCAATTGGCCAAACGTATTTTGTAAAAGCCTTTGCAGAGGTGGAGGGGCAGCGACTTGAAGGAGAAGTGGTGGAATTAAAAACCCTTTCTCCGGCCATAAATAGCTTCTCCCCTAGTTATGGAGTAGCTGGAGGCGAAGTTGTTATTCAAGGAAAAAACTTCCCTCAAGGCACCAAGGTATTTTTTGGAACACAAGAGGCCCAGGTACTTCAAAACCTATTTGAATCCAAGTTGACCGTAAAAATCCCTGCCCCTACTGGGCAGGTAGTAGTGCCGATCAAATTGATCGTACAAAACAAAGAGATTGTTCTTCCTACCCCTTTTGAGTATCAGGCAGGAAAGTATACCAAAGTGTCAGAATTTCCTGGCAATCTTCGAATTTACGACAACAGCTACTTTTCGAATTCTTCTGGATTTCATGTAGGTCTGGGAAAGATCAAGTTTGCCGATCTTTATCCTAGTTTCCAACGCTATAGTCCTAGCACGGGTACTTGGTCGGAGGTTTCTTTTCCTGGAGCAGCGCGGAGATTTGCTTTCGCTTCTTCCAATTACTTAGGAGGGGGAGCAATAGAAACTTCCAGAGACGTATTTCAATTTGATCGTAGCTTCTGGAAAATTAATGGAAGTAATTTTGAACGCCTTTCAGATCTTCCCTTCACCTCCCGGGAAGCTTTGGCGGTGGACTTTGAGGAAAAGCTTTTTTTGCTTGGCGGCCTTGACGGTGCCGGCCTGGTAGTAAGAGTCTACGATCCAGTGCTGAAAACCTGGACCAACAAGCGAAATGCCCCCGTGGCACTGGGGAAAAGTGGCGCTGCCTTGGTATGGAATAATCGAATCATCGTGCTGGCAAGCAATGGACAAGTATGGGAATACAATCCCTTCCAAGACAGCTGGCAGTTGCTCACTACTTATCCGGGAAACAAAGGACAAGGATATCCTGTAGCGCAAATTATTGGAAAAAAGGCATATTTTGGGCTATTTAGAGCTACTCAAGAACTTTGGGAACTCAACCTAGAAACCTTGGTGTGGAAAACTAAGAATCAAATCATTGGACTACCCCAAAGCATCAATGTAGGTCATTTTACCTTCAACGGTTCTATATACTTCCTCCGTGCTCCAGAAGAGTCGGTGAGCGGCACCCTTACCATGGAATTATACAAATTTGACCCTGACGCCATTTAACCCCTACCCATGAAAAAATTAATCCTTGTTGTGTATTTCTTATTGGGGATGGCTGCGGTGTGGGCTCAAACACCGTCGGTGACTAGAGAAGTCATAGGAAGAGATATAGGACAACTCAAAGGAATTAAGATCTCTGGAAGAATAACCGACGAAATCACTGGGGAAGCTTTGGTGGGCGCCACGGTGACCGTTCCGGAACTTAATCTCACCCGAATTACGGATACCAACGGAAGTTTTGAGTTAGAGCTGGCGCGCGCAGAATACACCCTAGAGTTCAGGTACGTAGGGTACGATACCAAAATTTATCCCATCACGGCAGTAGGAGACGGGAGAATCACCATAAAAATGATCCAAGAAGACTTCACCTTGGACGACGTGGTGATCTATGGAAGCGATCCCGAAAAAAACATACGATCCACCAACATGGGAGCCGTTACCCTAAGTATGAATACAATGAGGGAACTGCCTCCCTTTATGGGGGAAATCGATATAGTACGGTCCTTGGCAACGCTTCCAGGAGTCAGCCAAGTGGGAGAAGCTTCTTCCGGACTGAATGTTCGCGGAGGAGGAGTAGATCAAAACTTAATTCAATTTGCAGGAGCGCCCATCTATAATCCTTCACACATGTTTGGCTTGTTTACCGCCTTCAATCCAGACATGGTCAATGATGTCACACTTTACAAAGCCGTAGTCCCTTCTCGATTTGGTGGGAGGAGTTCTGCCATATTAGACATCCTTCCCAAGGCAGGTAGCGTAGAAAAATTTGGAGGAGATCTGATGCTCAGCAATTTTTCAGGAAAAATCTCCTTGAACGGGCCTTTGGTCAAAAATAAGGTTTCTCTTTTAGGAGGATTTAGAATTTCCTACATCAATTGGCTTTTGCAATCCTTACAGAATACCACCCTCAATAGCTCCGACGCCAATTTTTACGATGGTAACCTAGTGATTAGTGCTCCTCTTTCGGAAAAGAATGAGTTTACCTACAGCTACTACACCAGCTACGATGACTTTGCTTTTGCCTCGGATACCACCATTTCTTGGCAAAACAATGCGCACTCCTTGCAGTGGAAAAGTAAGTGGAGCGACAAATTAAGCATGGAGACCAGTGGATTTTATTCCCTCTATAACTATGGAATATTTAATCAGTCAGGAATCAACAACTTTCAAATCAACTCCCATATCGCCGATATGGGCGGAAAAACGTTCTTCACCTACTCCTTAGGAACAGGACAAAACCTAACTATTGGCGCAGATTATAAGCAGGTAAGTATTCAACCGGGGGAATTGGTGCCTACTGGAACAGAGGCAGAGCTCCTTCCCAAAAAAGTCCAAGATGAAACCGGTAGAGAACTTGCTGCCCACTTTCAACACGAACTAGAAATCGGAGAAAAAATTGGACTTACCTATGGATTGAGGTACGATTATTACCAGTATCTAGGGGCAAGAATGGTACGAAATTACCAAGAAAATAAGCCTAAATCGGATGGAAGTGCCATTGGAGAAACTAGGTATACAAAAAATGAAGTCATCCAAAATTACGATGGTCTTGCACCTAGGGCCTCCCTAAGGTATTCCTTCTCTAAGGCAAGTTCGGTCAAGCTGGGATACAATAAAATGTACCAATTTATTCACTTGATTTCAAATACAGCCACCATTGCTCCCTCCGATGTATGGAAATTGAGCGATGGATTTTTGGAACCTCAAATTGCCGATCAATTCTCCCTAGGATACTACAACAACTTCAAAGGGAACATCTTTGAAACCTCAGTGGAGGTTTACTACAAGGACCTTCAAAACGTCGTAGAATACAAGGATGGGGCGAACTTGATTCTACAAAATCATATAGAAACCGAGCTCATCCCTGCACAAGGGAAATCCTATGGAGTGGAACTTTATGTAAAGAAAAATTTAGGTACCCTGACTGGCTGGGTCTCCTACACGTATTCCAGAGCCTTTAGAAGGGTAATAACGCCCTTTGAAGAAGAAAATATCAACAATGGGTCTTGGTATCCTTCCAACTTTGACAAACCACATGACCTCACCTTGATTGGCAATTACAAGGTAAGTACCAATACTTCCATTTCTGCCACTTTTGCCTATAGCACAGGAAGACCCATAACCTTTCCTGATGCGAAGTTTGATTATTCCGGAAATAACATGGCCTATTTTAAAGATAGAAACCAGCAGCGCCTACCAGACTTCCACCGACTTGATTTTTCCGTTAATTTTAAATTGAATGGTCAAGGAAAGTTTTTTGAAGGAGACTGGACTTTTTCAGTACTCAATTTATACGGAAGAAAGAATCCGTTTTCGATCTTCTTTGACGATGCCCCACAGCAACCTCCACAAGCCTTTCGTTTGGCCCTGTTGGGTATTCCTCTTCCAAGTTTAAGTTATGCCATTAGCTTCTAAGCCATGTTGAAAAGACTACTATACCTACTCCTCCTACTTCCGATGGCCTGTGTAGACCCGTACGAGGTAAAAGTGCCCGAGGGAGAGCAGCTTTTGACTGTGGAAGGTATTATTTCTACTGGGCCAGGACCCCATGCCATCACCCTTACCCGAAGTGCTACCTACGGAAGTATTTTTGAAGGATTAATTCGCCCAGTCAGTCTTGCAACGGTGGTGGTCAGAGACAACGAAGGCAATGTCACCTTCCTCACCGAAGGCACCGAAGCTAAAGGAACCTACTTCACCCCTGCAAATTTTAGAGCAGCGGTTGGAAAATCTTACACCCTACAAATCCTTACTGCAGAAGGAAAAGTATATACCTCCACTCCCGAGCGAGTAACTGCAGTTCCAGATATACAATCTTTGGAAGTTCGTACGGTCACTATTCCCGTAGTAGGCAGTACATTTCCTAAATCTGGGGTGCAATTGATTGTGGAACTTAAAGATCCTGCAGATCAAAACAATTTTTATTACTGGAGAAACGGTCCTGCAGTTTATATTTTGGAAACAAGCCCAGAATTATATACTCCTAGACCTTCCCCACAAAATCCTAACCGAACTCCACAGCCTAAGGATTGTTGTTCTATATGCTTTCGATATGAAGCGGGCAACAACCAAAGTCTTTTTGTGGTCAATGACGACAGCTTCAACGGACTTAGCACCCGAATTCCTGCTTCTTTCATTCAAGACGATGGATTCAGATTTGTAAATAAGTTTAGAATGGACCTCAAGCAATACAGCATATCCCAAGAGGCCTACCGATTTCTTCGCTTGGTCAAGCAACAAGCTGAAATTAGTGGATCCATTTTTGACCCACCTCCTGCCACCATCAGAGGAAATATGATTAGCCTAAACAATCCAGATGAAGTCGTATTGGGCTATTTTATGGCTGGAGGAGAAACCTCAAGGAGAATTTATATTGATAAAAACGACCTCACCTTCCGGCAGGTGAAGGCCATAGTACCGGATGATTGTAGGGTAGTTTCAGGTGCATTTATCGATCCTCCAGCAGATTGGAGGCCCTAAATCAAGTAAAGATCAACTTTTAAAAGGGCTAGCCTTAGAAGCTATGCTTTGTTCTTGAAAAGATATTCCTACATCTTGTAACTTCTCTAGGATAGGCAGGTAGAGTTCAGGCAGTACGGGGAGTTGAAGTCCTCTACTGTGAATTTTGCCTTCCAAAAAAAGGTCTACTGCTATGGCCAATGGCAAGCCAACCGTTTTGGCCATGGCCGTATACATGGAGTCCTCGCCTTCTTGCACCAAACTAGCATAAATGGTTTTGAAACCCTTATCTGTCTCTACTTGCAGTTGATGTTGCATCACGATCATGTCCCTATCCTCTACTTGTAAGGACCAATGCTGCTCCAATATCGCTTGAAGTAGTTGGGCTGGACTACCCTGGGTGATGGGTAAGGGAAGGGAATCAAAGAGTCCCAGCCACTGTATTTTTTCGAAGGTTTCGAAGTCCATATCGGAAATTACTTTCCCAAGTTTTTCCTCTACCCGCAAGGTATCAGACCCGGGTAAAAAAGTATTTAAAAATTGTCGGTAGTTACTTCCTTGAGGCAAATTGAGTTGCAATCCATCCTCTGTCATTCCCAATTGAACGAATACATCCCAGGCTTTGCAAAATCCAGGCCTCCTCAGCGTTCCTCGAAGTAAGGTGGGCACTCCCTCCAAACCGTAGACCTTTTGATAGCTTAAGGAATCTCTATTGGGGTAGCCCTCAAAATCTCCCCAGCCGGGGATACTGATTTTTTCAATTCTCCTAAACAATTGCTGGTAAGGAACAAGCTTGAGTTCCCCAGCATCAAGATAAGTGGAGGTCCCTTGCCCTGCCAAGACCACGTTTCGTGGATTCCAAGTAAACTTATATTTCCATGGATTGTCTTCGCTTGAAGGTGCCAAAAGACCTCCGCAATAGGATTTGAAAGAGATAATCTTTTCCCCCCTAGATCGAGCTTCTTCAAATAATTTCATGGCCGACATGTGGTCTATCCCAGGATCAAGACCACATTCGTTTAAAAAAAGTAGGCCTTTAGAAGCTATTTCCGTTCGCTTGCTACGCAAGAACTCGCTTTCGTAAGAGGCAGTAAAAAAATGTTTCCCCAGTGCCAAGCAATCTTCAGCCAGAAGGGGATGAAGGGAGGCTGGAAGCATGGATAGGACCAGATCTGCCTGCGCAATAAGTTCCCTCCTTGCCATTTGACTTTCTAGGTCAATTTGAACAGCCAAGGTATGCTTACGCTTCTTGAGTTTGGAAGCAGCCAAGGGGATATCCATATCAGCCACCGTCAGGGATCGGGTTCCGTGTTTACAGGAATCCGCCAAGTAATCAATCAAATACGTAGAAGATTTTCCTGCCCCAAAGAGCAAAATATGGTTCATGATTCAGGTATTGGATGGATAAAAATGCCTAAATTTTTTTCGTGGAAAAAGCCTTGATTAAAGAATTCCACAACAATTATGTACCTTTTCCGTAGGCTAGTATCCAAACCATACCTTGCTTGTGAAAAAAGTCACTGAAACAGTAGAAATGGAAGAGTTGCTAATCCAAGAATTGAGCGCAGCAGAGCTGCACTTGATTCAAAGAGCACAAGAAATTTCAAAACGTGCCTATGCCCCCTATTCCAACTTCCATGTGGGTGCTTCTCTGGTTTTAGAGAATGGAGAAGTATTTCAATCTTCTAACCAAGAAAATGTAAGCTTCCCTACAGGCGTTTGTGCAGAGCGCTTACTGTTGGGCTATGTGGGAGCCAATAATCCTGATCTGGCTCCCTTGATGCTTGCAATTGTAGCCCAAAGAGCAGGCGAAGAAGATTGGGCTGAAGTTTCTCCTTGTGGGGTTTGCAGGCAAACCATCAATGAGGTTGAGAACAGATTTAATAGGCCAATTACCCTCCTATTGCTTCGCAATAAAAACCAGGTACTTAGAATCCGAGGAATAAAAGAGTTGCTTCCGCTCAAATTTGACAACTTGAATAAATAGGGTAGTGAAATCCACAGTAAATTTTTCCTACGAAGCCCTTTACCACCTGTCCCATTCCCCCACGGGAAAAGAAAAAGAGATTTGGGTAGTGCTTCATGGCTATGGACAGCTGGCTGAATTTTTTCTTAGAAAATTTGCCCCTTTTGACAATGAGGACAGACTTTTTCTTGCACCTGAAGGCACCAATTATTCTTACCTGAAAGAATTTCAAGGAAGAATTGGTGCCAATTGGATGACGAGTTACGAAAGGGAATTAGCCATTGCCAATAACCATAGGTTTCTTGACCAAGTATTGAAAAATCTATTGGAACAATATTTAATTCCTCCCAAGATTCATGTGTTAGGCTTTTCTCAAGGAGCTGCTACAGCAACTCGATGGATCAGCCATTGGACAGGACAAGTTTCTAGCTTGATCCTCTGGGCAGGGGGTTTTGCTCATGACCTGAATCTAGACCTTGCTAGAGAGAAATTTGCAAAGGCCAGGTTGATCTTAGTAACAGGTGACCAAGACGAATGGATAACAGAGGAACAAATCAAAAAACAAGAGGCCTTTATCCAGCAGCTCAAAGTTCCAATTACCCGACTTACTTTTCAAGGGGGCCATGAAATTGAGGGTAGTTTAGTTGAAAAAATACTGAAACAAGAAATTTAAGGTTATTTTTTTACCCTAGAGCTTGCTAAGTTTGTAACAAATTATAGAAATTTCGACAAATACAATCCAAATAAATTTTAGGACACCATCCATGCTTTCCCTTACTGAAAAAGAGATTGAGCTGATTGCAACCCAACTCCTAAAAGGCAACGTGTGCTTCTACCAACTCGACAAGAAAAAAATTCATCACATGCCTGATGACGAAGATTATTTCAACTACGATCTGACAGAAGAGGAAGAAGATATTTTGGATGAGATAGAGGAGCAACCAGAAAATTTCGCAGAATTTACCAAACTAGAGCCTAGTCAAGAGCACCAAATCATGCAGGATTTTGTGGACCAGCGAATCAAAGAACGGAATCTTGCCGAAGAATTGGTCGATGCACTTAGCAAACCGAAGGCAGCTACTGGTTTTAAGTTTTTACTTGATGGATCTGCCTACCAAGAGGAATGGACAGACTATATTCGGGGCAAGTACCAGGATTGGATCAAGGAGCAACTGGATTCCTTCAACTATGCCGAAGAGTAAGTTTCAACCACTCCAAGATTTGCCTTCTGGAGCGTTTTTTAAAGCCCAGTTGACTATATTCAAGGCCTCATTCTTTTTTGACTTACCATGAAAAAATTACTCTTTTTCCTTTCTATTCTTTTTTTTGTGTACCAAGCTCAGGCTCAAACTTGGGATTGGGGAGGTCCCGTAGATCCTTTGCAAGCAAAATTCAAGGTACTCCATTACAGGCTGCAACTAGAATTTTTTCCTCAGACCCAGAGCATCCAAGGATCTTCTACGGTAACATTTGAAGCGCAAGAGCGACTGGATACCTTACGCTTTCAACTGATTGACAACTACACCGTAAGTCGTGTCCTGATGGAAGGGAAGGAAGTAGGGTTTGTTCACCAAAATGACTTACTGGACATATTCCCTGTGGACTGTACCTGCAATGAGGTAGAAATTTTTTACGAAGGGGAAACCCCCATCGCTCAAGATCCTCCCTGGAGTGGGGGATTTACTTGGGAAAAGGACCCATCGGGGAGGCATTGGATGGGACTTTCTTGTCAAGGGGAAGGAGCCAAAATTTTTATGCCCGCCCTGGATCACCCCAATAGCGAGGCTCAAAATGGGGTAGACCTGTACCTTACCGCTCCTAAACCCTACGCTATTGCTTCCAACGGGCGATTGCTAGAAATCAGCGAGAAAGAAAACAAAAATACGTACCACTGGTCCTCCTCCTATCCCATCAATAACTACGGGATCAATTTTACCCTAGGTCATTTTACTCAAGCAAAAAAAGAATTTCAATCCAGTTCTGGAGCCAAAATTCCCATGGAAGTCTGGGTGCTTCAAGACCATGAAACCCAAGCTCAAGCTCTGTTGGAAGTTTTGGAAGAAAGTGCCCGAACCCATGAAAAATACTTTGGGCCTTTTCCTTTTCCGCAAGATAAGATTGCCGTAGTAGAAACCCCATATCTTGGAATGGAACACCAAACCATCAATGCGTATGGCAACAATTATCAGTTTGAGCCAATGGGAAAAGTCCAGTACGACTGGCTCCTCAACCACGAGCTAGGACACGAATGGTTTGGCAATAAGATTTCTGTGGGAGACTGGGCAGACATGTGGATCCACGAAGGCCTCACCGCCTACGGAGATTGGCTATTCTATTGGGAACATGGGGGACCTGATGCCTATTTTGAAAAAGTAAAATTAGAGGAAGCCTATATTCCACACGAAAAACCGGTAGTGAGCCCTCGCAACTCCACTGAAAAAACGGCCTACCATCCTGAAATCTACACCAAAGGAGCCATGGTCATTCATTCTTTAAGAGGAGTATTAGGAGATGAACTCTTTTTTAAAGCTCTCAAAGCAGTAGCCATGGAAGAAGAATTTGCCTACACCACCAAGATAAGCACGGATGCCTTTGTAGAATTTATTCAAAACTATACGGGAAAGGACCTGAAAGATTTTTTCCAGCTCTACCTCTACAGCACCAATCTTCCCGAAGTACATCTGAAAAAGAAGGGGAAAAATCAATACCAATTATCCTTAGAGGGAATCCAATTTGAGCTACCGATAGAAGTAAAAACCTCCACTGGAATTCAAAAGTACTATTTAGGAAAAACCCCTACGCTGATCTCCAGTACCAGTACGCCCGAAGTAGATCCACGGGGCTGGCTGATGCTGAAGCGGTAAGGGAGTTTGTTCACGCGGCAAAAAGAATGTGAAGGAGGAGTTGGTGTACATTTATTTTAAAGTGGATTACTTACAAAAAATCTCCCTACCCCCCTTGGTAAGGGGGAGTCACATCTCCTGATCCTAAAAAATAAATTAAGAACTTGACGGTCTATTTCTAAAAGTAAAATTTTACCGAGTCCATAAAAAGTTGTTGAATGAGCTTTGAGGCTCCTTGCCCCTCAGAATTCCGGGGGGATTTAGCACTCAAAATCATACAACAAATGTAGCAACCCCCTAAACCAAAAAAGCGGCGAAGCCTTTAGACTTCTACCGCTTTTTGGTTTTGTAAAGTTAAATTTACTTTAGAGCAGGAGTAATTAACGTTTAACCTGCCTGCCTTCGGCAGGCTTTTAACCTGCTTGCCGCAGGCAGGCTCTTAACGCTCATAAAGCCCTTAAAGTCCGAATTCTTTCTTTACCCGCTCTACGTAATCCAACTTCTCCCAGGTAAATAGCTCCACCTTCTTGGTAATCGCTGGGCGGTACGGGGAAGTGAAGGTTTTCTCTACCACCACGCTCTCTCTACCCATGTGACCATATGCCGCAGTCTCTAGGTAGATCGGCGTACGCAACTTCAAGCGCTGCTCGATGGCATAGGGACGCATGTCGAAGATGCCCTCCACCTTTTTGGCAATCTCTCCATCACTCATGTTCACCTTGGCCGTGCCGTAGGTATTGATGTAGATACCCATCGGCTTGGCTACACCAATCGCATAGGATACCTGCACCAAGATCTCGTCAGCCACTCCCGCTGCCACCATGTTCTTGGCAATGTGACGGGTAGCGTATGCTGCGGAGCGGTCTACTTTCGAAGGATCTTTGCCAGAGAAGGCTCCTCCTCCGTGAGCACCCTTGCCCCCGTAGGTGTCTACGATGATCTTTCTTCCGGTAAGTCCAGTGTCTCCGTGTGGTCCACCGATCACAAACTTGCCCGTTGGGTTGATGTGGTAGGTGATCTGGTCCGTGAATAATTTTTGTAGCGAAGGCTTCAACTTGGCCTTCACACGTGGAATCAGGATGTTGATGATATCCGCTTTGATTTTGGCAAGCATTGTGGCTTCGGTATCAAAGTCGTCGTGCTGGGTAGATACCACAATCGCATCGATGCGTTGAGGCACGTTGTCGTCGGAGTATTCGATGGTCACCTGAGACTTGGAGTCAGGACGTAGGTAAGGCATGTCCTTGTTCTCTCTACGCAATTCCGCAAGTTCCAAAAGAATGCGGTGCGAGAGGTCCAATGCCAAAGGCATGTAGTTTTCTGTTTCGTTGGTGGCATAGCCAAACATCATTCCTTGGTCGCCTGCACCCTGCTCTTCTGGGTTCTTGCGTTCTACACCTTGGTTGATGTCCGCAGATTGCTCATGGATAGCAGAAAGCACCCCGCAGGAGTTGCCTTCAAACATGTATTCACTTTTGGTATAACCAATCTTGTTGATCACCTCGCGGGCAATCTTTTGCACATCTAAGTACACTTCGGATTTTACCTCTCCAGCAAGGACTACCTGTCCGGTAGTTACCAGCGTTTCGCAGGCTACCTTGGAGTTGGGATCAAAAGCCAAAAAGTTGTCAATCAATGCGTCCGAAATCTGGTCCGCAATTTTATCTGGGTGACCCTCAGATACAGATTCTGAGGTAAATAGGTAAGGCATACCGTTTTTTATTTTTCGTGAATGGTGCCCCAAAATTACAGGAAGTAGGGGAAATAAAAAACTGCAGTAAGGGGTTACTTACTGAGCAGCAGCGATTCCTTTTTTTATGCTCACAAAGAAGGAAAGTCTGCCTGCGGTAGGTAGGCTCTACTACTTTACATGAGTACTTTTTTTACTCAAAAATGGGTAAAGAAAAAAGAAGTGGACATCTCATTAAATGCCATCTTTTAAAAGAAAAAATGCTATAAAAAGTATTCCTCCAATTACCGCCCCAGCTTTCTTTTTGAGATACTCCTGCTGCAAATCGATCTTTTTATAGAGATAAAAAATATAGCCCTGTACAAAAAGTCCAAAGGTAAAAATGAGGAGTGCAATGGGGATAGATTTGAAAAAGAACCCCGCAAAAGCAACAGCTAGGGCAAGGAATATTGAATAAGTTTCCCACTTTTTTATTGTGTCCATGTTCTTTAATTTTCGTATTTTTTACAAGTCTTATAAGATTTTGTAGCATCATCTATACATACCAATTCAGATAAATAGACAAATCCTCCACAAGCCAATGCGCCTAGCAGAGTAGGAGTCAATAAGCCACAAGCGGCTGAAGCTACTAGTGCCGCATTCCTACAGGTTTCAATACCGGTATCAAATTCCTCTTCACAAGCTCCATAAATTCTCAAATTTGCTGAATGAACGCTTCTTTTTTGCACTAACTCAGAAATATTTTCTGCTAGTAGCATATCAAGTTCTTCTCGATTCGCTACAAGGAGTTGAGGATATTTTTCCCTTAATTTTTGACCTAAAATCACCATTTCAAGTAAAGGATGTTCGATTTTAAGGTTAGACCCACTAAGTGTATACCGATCTTTTTCCACCTCTGCAAAAGAAGAAGCTGATATCACTCGCTGCTGAATTTTTTCAAAATCTTCTTTGGAAATCCTTGAAGCATTCGCCTGGCTCTTTTGTAAGGAATTCATAAACTCAATGAATAAGGGGTCTTCAGGTAGCTGATCAACCAAAAGTTCTGCCTGCTTGGGTTGTGGATCTTCCGCAACGCAGCCCAAAAAAAGGCAGGAAAAAGACACAAAAAAAAGGGATTTCATTTTCATGGATTAAAAAGTGTTTAGAATTAAAAAATTATTTATACTAATTTATAGATTAAATTAAATTTATCAAATATTTATAGATATTTTTTTAATTAAACTACTACAAAAATTAATCACCCCAGATTAAATTTTAAAAAGCAGCAGTTTTGAATGAAGAAGCCTTTGCCTTCAACCAAAAAAAATCCCCTACAAATGGTAGGGGATAGCGTGCAATTTTGGAGTTGCAAAAGACCTTCGAGGTTTTAGAAAACTTAAAGGGGAACAAGACCTTCGGGGTTTGAAAAACCCCGAAGGTCATTAAATCATTTCCACGCTGCGCTTCACGAAGGCAGTCAGGTCCTTGCCTGTCAGCAAGCCCTGAGACAATAAAGCCAGATCAAAAGCCTGCTTGGCCAACTTCACTTGCTCCTCTTCTCCTTCCGCTTTCAAAATTTTATCCACCAAGGGGTGATTGCCGTTGATGGCTACCTTATAGCTATCCGGCAAACTACCGTAGAAACTCATCGGCCCCCCACCCGTTTGTGCCATTTCCTTCATTCGGCGCATCCACTCTTCCATGGTGATAGTCACTGGGAATTCCTCTGGGCTAAGGCCCTCGATCTCCACGGTATAGGTCTTATTTTGAATGGCTTTTTCAAAAAGCTCTTTCACCGATTTGCTTTGATCTTCTGTCAATAAATTGGCATAAGCTGCTTCTTTTTGAATCAATTTTTCAATCACATCCGCATCCACCCGCTTCAGTTGGGTTTTTTCCAACTTCGTTTCCACATGCTGGATGAAATGGTTGTCAATGGGGGAGTCCATGACCAAGACATCGTATTCTTTTTTCAAAGCAGAATCGATAAAGCTGTCTTGTTTTTTGACATCGCTGGCATAGAGGTAAATCACTTGCTCGTTTTTATCCGTTTGCGTAGCAGCTACCTTTTCTCGGTACTCGTCTAAAGTGTAATATTCGTCCTTGGTGTTTTTGAGAAGGGTAAACTCTTTGCCCTTTTCATAAAACTTCTCCTCGGAGATCATGCCATACTTCACAAAAAGACCGATGTCATTCCACTTTTCTTCGTAGACTTTTCTGTCTTTCTTGAAGAGCTCTGAAAGTTTGTCAGCAACCTTTTTGGTGATGTAATTGTTGATTTTCTTCACGTTGCCATCCGCCTGCAAGAAACTTCTCGACACGTTGAGCGGAATATCTGGAGAGTCAATCACCCCGTGTAGGAGCATTAAAAACTCTGGAACTATGTCTTTAACTTCATCGGTAATGAAGACTTGACGACTAAATAATTTGATTTTATTTCGCTGCAACTCAAAATCATTTTTGAGTTTGGGAAAATACAAGACTCCCGTCAAATTGAAAGGATAATCTACATTGAGGTGAATCCAAAACAAGGGATCTTCGCCCATGGGATATAGACTCTTGTAAAAAGCCAAATAGTCTTCGTCTTGAAGGTCATTAGGAGATTTGGTCCAAATGGGTGAAGTGGTATTGATGATGTTGTCCACCTCAATGGATTTCCACTTCTTCTCCCCTTTGTCATCTACTCCATCCTCTACGGATTGGGATTTTGTTCCAAATTTGATAGGAACGGGCAAAAACTTGCAGTATTTATCCAAGATCCCCTGCAGCTTCCAGTTGTCTAAAAACTCTTCGGAGTCCTCATTGATGAAAAGGATGATTTCTGTCCCGCGACTTTTTCTTTTGCCTTTTTTAATTTCAAATTCTGTACTGCCGTCACAGGTCCAAATGGCCGGCTCAGCCCCTTCTTGGTAGGATAGCGTATGGATCTCCACATTCTTGGCAACCATGAAGGCAGAGTAGAATCCTAAACCAAATTTTCCAATGATTTCATTGGCATCCTTGGCATCCTTAAATTTTTCTACAAATTCGGTTGCCCCAGAAAATGCAATTTGGTTGATGTACTTTTTGATTTCCTCGGCTGTCATACCAAGGCCCTTGTCCGAAATGGTGATGGTTTTCTTCTTCTCATCAAAAGAAACTTCCACGGTAAGGTCTCCAAGCTCTCCAGCATACTGACCTAATGTCGCCAGCCTCTTGATTTTTTGGGTAGCATCAACTGCATTGGAAACGAGCTCTCTGAGGAAAATCTCATGGTCGGAATAGAGAAATTTTTTAATTATTGGGAAAATGTTCTCGGTATGAATCGAGATGGTGCCTTTTTCCTGCATGGACGTATATAGGTTTAGTTAAACACAGATGAATTTGCCTATCTAGTAACAAGGGGCATTCCAAGAATAAAAAAGTGACAAGATGACAGAGTGCTTGCTTGGACTAGTTCTACCCCATGGGAGTGTTCTAGTACCTTCAATCGCCTGACTAGGGAAAATTAGCAGTACTCAAAATGCAAGGGATCTGGAAAAGTAAATTGAAATCCCGTTTCTAAAATTTTCCTAGAATCTATGACCCTATCCACCCCATTTTGGAATTGGGCATAGCTTCTAGGGGGGACTATCCCAAAACTGGCTGCATTCTGTTCGTAGATTTCTTTCCTCCGAGGATGGTAGGGAGCTACCCCATTGAAAGTTTGATTCCACAATCCCTTTTGAATTATCCATGCAATCATCCGAACCGCATCGAGTTGGTGAATGTAATTGACGCGAGCATGGCCCACAACTTCAGATTTTCCGGAAACATAGCTCCCCGGAATTCTACCTGGTCCCATCAATCCTCCCAAACGAAGGCAGGTGAGTGCGTAGGCCCTCTGCTCCTCCATGAAACCTTCGGCTTGTAAAAGAATGGGGTTCCCAGGGCTTACTCCCTCCTGCAAACTTTCTTCCGTATACCTCTCTTCCTGAGGATGCTCCGGATAGATCCCTGTACTGGAAATCATTAAGACTTTTTCTATTGGAGAACTGTCAATAAGCTTCTTCAAAGACTGGAGTTGAGCCAGGTAGAATTCCCCCTCCCCCGAACGCGTGCGCGCTGGAAGGGTAATGACGAGTACTTCCGAGGCAAAAAGACGGTGGTTTTCTTCTCCCTGAGCTTGGGGGGCAAGGGAAAATACCACCGTATCTAATTCCAATTCCATCAATTTGGATTGCTTTTCTTTGCTGGTAGTAGATCCAATTACCCGCATACCCTCCTTTTTCAAATGGATTCCAAGGGCTAAACCCAGCCAACCGTAACCCAGAATGGACACGCTATGCATCGTGATTTTGGTTTAAGGTTATTCCCAAGAATAAATCCAATTGCAGCATGGTCGTTTTTCCTACCCCCAAAGGTAAGGACACTATACCTAAAAAAAGCCTCTAAGAAGGAGGTGTTTATTCTTTCTTGGGGAGGGTTCCAAAAACATAATCCCAAAGAGGAGAACTTACTCCATAAGAAGTAGATGGATCTTTGTAATGGTGAATGGCGTGATTGACCCAAAGGACTTTGAAAAAATTCTTGGGAGGCTGGTAGGCGTGCACCACGTAATGAACACCCAAGTAAAGGGAATAGCCTAGCAAAAATCCTGGTAGAAAATACAGCGCATAATCCCCCATCACTAAATGAAACACCAAGTAGAAAATTGCCGCATAGGCAGCACTGACAAATGGCGGCATGGCCAATCTATCTTTATCTTTGGGATAATCGTGATGTACTCCATGCATGCTGTACTGCACCTTGTCCTTGAGCGGCGTATCTGGCTCCATATGAAACAAGTGTTTGTGCATTAAGTATTCCACAAAAGTAAAGGCAAAAAGGCCTAAAAAAACGAAGACAAAGCCCAACCAAAGTGGAATGCTGGTAGTGAGGGCATAATAAAACGAAACAGAGGAAATCCCTAAAAATAAGGTGATAGGAACTAAAATGTGGGTTCTGGAAATTCGCTCCAAAATAGGGTTAGAAAACATCTTGGCAGAACCGAAATTGTCAGGCCGGTCTAATCTCCCAATCTTTTTCATGACGACAATAAATTAGGCTTGAAGGTAAAGGTGTTGTTTTTGAATTTAAACTAGACTACAAAAATAAGGGTTTCAATTTTCAGCTCAATTTTTTTGTTCCTGATTGAAATCATGTTTTTTATTGAATTTTCAACATTTTTTCGAGAGTTCTTTCGTAGTAGCTCACGTACTTAGGCAGGACTTGATCGATATCAAATTCTTTTGCTCTTGCAAGAGCTCTTTCCTTGAATCCTGGCAAGCGAGATTCGTCTAAAATGCTTAAGGCTTTTTCGGTCATGTCCTCTACATCACCAACCTCACATACAAACCCCGTAACCCCATCGAGATTGAGTTCGGGAATGCCTCCTGCATTGGAGGATAATACAGGTACTTCACAAGCCATAGCCTCCAAGGCAGCAAGTCCAAAGCTTTCTTTTTCGGAAGGCATGACAAAGAGATCTGCTACAGAAAGAACTTCCTCTACCGCTTCCAATTTGCCTAAAAATCTTATGTCCTCGCAGGTGCCTAAAGTTCGGCAAAGCCTTTCCATTCGGTCCCTTTCCGGTCCATCTCCTACCAATAGCAACTTGGCGGGGATTTGCTTCCGGATATTGTAAAATACCTGAATCACATCCTCTACCCGTTTTACTTTTCGAAAATTAGAGGTGTGCACCAAAAGCTTTTCTCCGTTGGGACAAATGGCAAATTTAAAATGATCCTTTCGCTGTTTTTTAAATCGCTCCAAATCAATAAAGTTAGGGATCACCTCTATTTCCTGCTGAATATCAAAGTATTCGTAGGTTTCTTTTCTCAAATCCTCCGAAACGGCCGTTACCCCATCGGATTGATTGATGGAAAAGGTCACCACGGGTTCATAACTGGGATCTTTCCCCACCAAAGTAATGTCTGTCCCATGCAGGGTCGTGACTACCGGAATGGAAATTCCATGCGTTTTGAGAATTTGCTTGGCCAAATATGCAGAAGAAGCATGGGGAATGGCATAATGAACGTGGAGTAAATCCAGCCCTTCGTACTTTACCACACTGACCATTTTACTGGCCAAGGCCAATTCATATGGAGCAAACTCAAATAAGGGATAGCTCTTGATGTCTACCTCATGGTAGAAAAGATTCTCACTAAAAAAATCCAAGCGCATGGGTTGCTTGTAGGTAATAAAGTGCACTTCATGCCCTACTTTGGCCAATCCTTTTCCTAATTCTGTGGCTACCACCCCACTACCTCCAAACGTAGGATAACATACTATTCCAATTTTCATCACTTACAAGGCTTCGGGGACAATTATTCTGTTATTAACAACAGATGACTGGTATTTTGTTCAAACTATTCAAGTTTTAGAAATCTCAGGTTTGACAAAAGGGACGCAGCAAAGTTAACTAGGAGCTCTAGAGAACACAAAATTCTCCTAAATTTAGGCTGGTTAATTTCCTATCTATGAAATATACTTTCCTTTTTGTTGGATTTTTGTTGGCCTGTATGGCCTGTCAACCTTCGGATCCTGCCAGTACCCAAACGAAGGATCAGATAGATCTTAGTACCTACTGGGGCGAAAATCCCTGGCCTGAAATCCGTAAAAAACGAATCAACCAACTTTTGCCCGAAGCACTAAAAAATGCTCAAATCGATAGCTGGTTGGTCATTTGCAGAGAAAATTACAACGATCCCATTGCTACCCATGTGGGAGGAGAAAATGCGAGTGGTACAGCTGCTTTCCTTTTTTACAACGATCAAGAGGGATTTCATTCCCTGGCTTTTTCACCCGATGGAGAAGCTACTGCTTTGGAGGATTTGGCCATACATCAGCAGGTAATCCGTGTTCCCAGAGGTGAGTCTGCCCTGGCAAAAGCAGTAGCCTTCATCAAGGAAAAAGGATTCTCTACCGTAGCCATCAATACTTCCACCTCCAACGAAATGGCAGATGGACTTACCTACAGCCAACACCAAGAATTGGTAAGCCTGATGGGTGTAGATCAAAAAAAATTGGTTTCTTCGGAAGAATTGGTCTACGAATGGCTCTCCATCAAGCTGCCTGAGGAAGTTGAAATTTTGAAAAAAGCGGCTCAGCTGGCTGCTGACTTTCAAGAGGAGGCCTATGCCAGCATTGTTCCGGGCAAAACCACCGATGCCGAAGTAGCAAAATTTTTAAAAGCAAAAATGGCAGCCTACGGGGTAACCGATGCTTGGCATCCCGACCAAAATCCAAATGTCAATTCTGGTCCAGACCGAGGTCACTCTCATGCCACCGACAAGGTGATTCAGCCAGGAGATGTGATCCAAACAGACTTTGGCGTTAAGCTCTACGGCATTTGGGTAAGTGACATTCAAAGATTTGCCTACGTGCTTAAGGAGGGCGAGACCAGTGCCCCAGAAGATATCCAGAACTACTGGGAATTTGGCAAGGCAGGTAGTCGCGCCGCCTTGGGAGCCATGAGACCAGGCGTGAAAGGGGAAGATGTAGACCGAGCCCAGCGCGATCTTATGGATGCCAACGGTTCTCTGCACGTGCCCTGGAGTACGGGCCATCCCGTAGGCTATGTCGCACACGATGTGGGTCCCAACCTTGGTGGAGCTCGACTTCCTCAGCCCAGGCCTGCGGCGCAAAAACTATTGAAAAAAGGGATGGTATTTGCGTTTGATGGATTCCATTGTTGGAAAAGAAGCGATGGCAGTGAGAAAACTATTTCTGTAGAAGAAATGGCCGTGGTCACCGATACGGGAGCCACTTACCTTATTCCTCCGCAGGAGGAACTGATTCTAATCGGAAAAAAATAGATTTGCCTAGAGATATCTAGAAGAGGCCCAAGAGTACTTGGGCCTTTTTTATTCCATAACTTCTCGGGAAATAGACAATTTTTTACTTTTTCCAAATTTCAATTTTCCAATTGGTTACCTTTGAGCAACCAATTGTCTCCCAATACATGAACGAGCGCTACCTTCAGCGCGGGGTGTCCGCAGCCAAAGAAGATGTACATCGAGCGATTTCCAATTTGGACAAAGGTCTTTTTCCCAAGGCCTTCTGCAAAATTGTAGAAGATGCCCTAGGCAACGACCCCTTGTATTGCAATATCATGCATGCAGACGGGGCAGGCACAAAGTCTTCCTTGGCCTATCTGTATTGGAAAGAGACTGGGGACATGAGTGTCTGGAAGGGGATAGCTCAAGATGCCATCGTCATGAATACCGACGACCTACTTTGCGTAGGCGCTACCACCAATATTTTAGTTTCTTCCACCCTAGGGAGAAACAAACACCTCGTCCCAGGAGAAGTCATCTCTGCTATCGTAGAAGGTACCGAAGAAATTCTCCAGCTCCTTAGAGACCACGGCATGCACGCTGTACTCACGGGAGGGGAAACGGCAGATGTGGGGGATTTGGTCCGAACCATCATTGTAGATAGCACGGTAACTTGCCGCATGAGACGGGAGGACATTATCTCCAACGATAGGATTCAAGCAGGTGACGTCATCGTGGGGCTTAGCTCTTTTGGAAAAGCCTCCTACGAAAAGGAGTACAACGGGGGGATGGGCAGCAACGGGCTGACCTCCGCACGCCATGACGTATTCCACAAGGTATTGAAAACAAAGTATCCAGAAAGCTTTGACCAAGCTGTACCTGATCATTTGGTTTACTCTGGAAAATACCAACTCACAGATCCAGCACCCGGTACTACCTTAGACATGGGAAAATTGGTTCTTTCTCCTACCAGAACCTATGCTCCTATTCTCGTAGAAGTATTAAACTATATGAGGCCCCATATTCACGGTTTGGTTCATTGCTCAGGAGGAGCACAAACCAAGGTCCTCCATTTTGTAGAAAACTTGCACATCATCAAAGACAATTTGTTTGAGATTCCCCCTTTGTTTCGCATCATTCAGGAAGAAAGCGGCACAGATTGGAAAGAAATGTACAAGGTTTTTAATATGGGACATAGGATGGAGATCTACTTGGATGAGCGATATGCGGAGGAAATCATCGATATCGCAGAATCCTATGGCGTAGAGGCCCAGCTTATCGGAAGAGTGGAGCCTCATCAAGGCAAAAAAGTAACCATACAAGGGCCCCAAGGGACCTTTGAATATTAGTCCTAAGGACATACAATTCCCCTCAGCTGATCCGAATATGCGAAAAATAGTACGCGTCCTTGCTTGGATTTCAGCAGTCCTGCTCCTTCTGAGCCTGGCCACTTTGACTTGGGTCGATCGAAGCCCAATTCTTCAACAGGCACATGTACAACAAACGCTAGCGCGTATAAAAGCCACTCCATGGAAAAGTACTTCTGGAGAATTTTGGGTAGCCGGTTGGGCCAAAGCCAATGTCACGCCCTCACATCCAGTCCCCTTAGTTGGGTATTCCCCCAGGGGTAACTATGAATTTATTCAGGATTCCAGCTTTGTCAAAGTCCTGACGCTGAGCAATGGCACTAGCCAGGTGGCTTGGCTAAACTACGAGTTGCTCATCGTACATCCCTACCTGGCCCAGCAGGTAAGGCAAGGAATTCAAGAGGCAGGCCTAAACCTTGACCAAGTCCTATTTACTGCTACCCATACCCATGCCGGCATGGGAGGTTACATGCCTGGACCTTTGGGTGAAATTGCCTTTGGAGGCTATGAAGAAGAAGTGGTACGTGGCCTTGTACAGGGATCTGTCCAGGCTCTTCAGGCCGCATTAGCCTCACAAGATACGGTCACAGTCTCCTATCGTCAAACCGCTGCTCCAGCCTACGTGTCGAATCGATTTGTCAAAGGAGGCCCGATAGATCCTTTTCTCAGACAAGTACTATTTGAGAAAAGGGACGGAAAAAAAGCGGTATTTCTAACGTATGCCGCACATGCCACGGCCTTAAGTTCCAAGTTTATGGGGCTTTCAGGAGATTACCCACAGGCTTTGACAAAAGGTCTGGAAGGAGAAGGCTATGACTTTGCACTCTATGCCTCTGGCACAGTGGGAAGCCACCGACCCAATACCGAAGGAAATACGCCTGAAAAAGTCAAGGCCTACGCCTTGGCCATACAGCAGGTACTGCAGGCAGATAGCAGCTCCAGGTATGTTGAAAACATGCAGCAACTGAGGCTTGCCGATGTAGAAGTATCTTTAGGCGATCCCCAACTTAGAATTTCCAAAGACATCAGGCTTCGCCCATGGCTATTTAGGTACTTGGTTGGAGACACTCCTGCCTATTTCAACGTCACCCAGGTAGGGTCCCTCCTCTTTATTTCCAGCAGCGGGGAACTTTCGGGAGTTTTTTATGAGGAATGGGAAAAGCTTGCGAAAGCGCAAGGACTCCATCTTGTAATCACTGTTTTTAATGGAGGCTACGTCGGTTACATTACACCAGACGAACTTTATGATGAGGATTTCCATGAGGTCCGGGAAACCAATTGGTTTGGACCAGGCAATGGCACCTATTTCGATCTGATGATGCAAGAACTAATTAAAAAAGCAGGCCAGTAACTTATAGAAACTCGTGTCACTCCCTAAACTATTTACTAGTGTACTATCCTTGCGATGTCCCAGATGTCGAAAAGGACCACTTTTTCGCTCGGGTACTAAAACAAGTCCAGGAAGTTACTTTCAAATGCACCCTGCTTGTCCCGTTTGCCAACTTTCTTTTGAGCCAGAGCCTGGATTTTATTTTGGAGCCATGTTTGTAAGCTATGCCATCAATACCCTACAATTTTTCTTTGCTTGGGGGCTTTTGGTCTACTTGTATCCCTCCTACACCCTAGTTCACTTGCTTACCGATTAAAAAAGTGCCAAGATCCAGGGCATGCTGAAGCTTAGTTCCATGGCTATTCGCTTTTGATTTTCTGAACTTTTACTCCCAAAAAAAATCAGGTAATGTGCCAAAGTCATTAAAAATAGGATCCCTGAATACGTTCGGTACAGAGAAGGCAAAAACGCAAAGGCGAGCAAAGAAGTAATGATCAATAATAAACCAAGCTTGCGAATTCCTCCCTGTAGCTGTGCGGTTGTCATTTTCTGAGCTGCTGACCCAAAACCAGAGACCAAGTCTTCCTCCCTGTCCAAAAAAGTAAGCATCAGCAAATTGAGCAGGGCAAGAAGCACATAGAAGACAAGAAATAGGAAGACCTCCCAGTTCAGATCCAAGGGAGAGGCCTTAAGCAAGGGTAGCCAAGCTACCCCGATTACATAAAATAAGGCAATGGAAACCTCTTTCCATTTAAACCAACCTTGGTAGTGAATTATCCCTAGGCTACCAGCTATCACCGTTCCTAGGCAAGTGGCCACTTGAAGTTCTATTCCCCAACCAAGCCAAAAAAAAGATCCCAGGATTCCAAAGACGATGGCGATTACGACCAGTAGTCCCAAGATCATTCTGTGCCGCCAATGAAATATCCTTCGAGCAGAAAGCGGTGCTTCCTTAGATCTCCTTAGGTCCACAAGATGATCTAAGGTATAGATCACCCAAACAGCCAATGCCAACAGTACATACCTCGTTCCCTCCAGCTCTACATGCAGAAGTTGTTTAAAAAAATACATGCTTGCTAGTGCTCCTGAGACTACATCCAAGGAAAGGTAGGAAAAGGAGCTAAACTTATTCGTTGCATGGGCCATGGTTCAAAAATACTTGGCTTGCCCATTAGAATGATGAAAGGGCTTATTTTTTAAATTAGTTTTTCTATTTTTCTACACCTAAACCCAAACTAGTACCTGAACCCCCTGCAATTCTTATGAAACCCATTCTACTACTACTTATCCTCACGAGCTTTTCTCTTCTCCCCCTTCAGGCACAAGAGCCTATCAAGGTGGCATTTGTAGGTAATAGCATTACTCAAGGCCCAGGTCGAGAACATCCAGGATCCTTTCCCTTACTGGTTGGCAGTATATTAGGAGATGCTTACCAAGTGAAGAACTTTGGGGTCTCTGGGAGAACCCTACTGAAAAAAGGTGATTTCCCCTACTGGAACGAACCTCAATATGAGGAGGTAAAGGCCTTTCGTCCTGATGTAGTCGTGATCAAATTAGGAACTAATGACTCTAAGCCACAAAATTGGCAGTACAAAGCTGATTTTGTCCAAGATTATCTAGACCTGATCCGAGAATTCAGGATGCACATGCCCAAAGATGGAAAGGTATACATCGTCCTTCCGGTTCCTGTGACCCGAGTAAACTTTGGAATCACTCCAGACGTCATGAACAACGAGCAGCGCCTCATGCTATTTGAAATCATCCAAAAATCGGGCGCAGAGGTCATTGACTTGTATACCCCGCTCATGGATAAGCCCGAATTACTCCCTGATGGAGTCCATCCCAATGCAGAGGGCTTGACCATTATGGCTGGTGTGATCAGCCGAAGAATCAGACTCTAAAAGACGGAGGGTAAAAACAAAAAACCACAGCTACTCGCTGTGGTTTTTTTGTTGGAACAAACAGGAAATTACTTGCCAGCAAGTGCATTGGCGCCTGCAACAATTTCCAAAATTTCATTGGTAATGGCTGCCTGACGGGTACGGTTGTACATCAACTTAAGTTCCTTCAGCAATTCTCCTGCATTTTCGGTAGCCTTATCCATAGCAGTCATTCGGGCTCCGTGCTCGGATGCATTGCTTTCCAGTACAGCCTTGTAAAATTGAATTTTCAACGAGGTGGGAACCAATTCTTCGATGATATAATTTCTAGAGGGCTCTAGGATGTAATCGGTTTCCACTTGCTTTACCTCTTGCTCTACCTTGGGCGCCATGGGTAAAAATTGTTCTACTTGAACAATCTGGGTAGCCACATTTTTAAATTCATTAAAAATCAAAACGACCTGATCGTAATTTCCTGATGCAAAGCCATTCATAGCAAAAAGAGCAGCTTCTTTTGCTACATCAAAATTTAAGTCTTGGAAAATCCCATAATAGGAATCTACCACCTGATGTCCGGATTTTTTGAAGTATTCAAATGCTTTTTTTCCAAGAGGGAGGAGGTGGATCTCTTTTCCTGACCCTTGTTGCTGTATGGCAGCATTGGTCGCTTTGATGATGTTGGTATTGAATGCTCCACAAAGCCCTTTATCAGAAGTAATCGGCACCAAGAGTACTTTCTTGGTTTCTCTTTTGGTCGCATAGACTATATCTGAAGCCCCTTCTGAAGCTGCAGACACGTTATTGAGAATGGTAGTCAGCTTCTGAGAATAAGGACGCATTTGGACAATCTTTTCCTGAGCCCTACGTAGCTTGGCCGCGGAAACCATTTTCATGGCCTTCGTGATTTGCTGGGTAGAGATTACCGAGTTGATCCTTTGCTTTACTTCCTTAAGGTTAGCCATCAGAGATTGCTTTGTACGTATGACAAACCCTGCCAGCAAGCTAGCAGGGAGTTATTAAAATTACTTTGCGTATTTAGGGGAAAGTTCGGCAGCTGCAGTAGCAAGAATCTTGCCTGCGCCATCAACATCTCCTTTTAGAATCAATTGGATTGCTTCAGGATAAGAGGCATCCAACAAAAGGTAGAACTCCTTTTCAAAAGCTCTTGCTTTTTCTACAGGTACGCTGTCCATTAGGCCTCGGGTAGAAGCATAAATGATAGCTACCTGGTGTGCTACTGACACGGGAGCATATTGTGCTTGCTTCAAAATCTCTTGGTTACGACGACCTCTTTCAATAGTTCTCTTGGTAGAAGCATCCAGGTCAGATCCAAACTTAGCAAATGCCTCAAGTTCACGGAATTGAGCTTGATCTAGCTTCAAGGTACCGGCAACTTTTTTCATGGATTTGATTTGTGCATTACCTCCTACTCGAGATACAGAGATACCCACGTTGATGGCAGGACGTATACCGGAGTTGAAGAGGTTAGTCTCCAAGAAAATCTGTCCATCCGTAATTGAAATTACGTTGGTAGGAATATAGGCAGACACGTCGCTGGCTTGGGTCTCAATGATAGGCAAGGCGGTCAAGGATCCACCACCCTTTACCAAAGGACGAATAGAATCTGGAAGATCATTCATCTGCTTGGCAATGGCATCGGATTGATTAATTTTTGCCGCTCTTTCCAAAAGTCTGGAGTGCAAATAAAATACGTCACCAGGATATGCTTCACGTCCTGGAGGTCTTCTCAATAGTAGAGAAACCTCACGGTAGGCTACTGCTTGCTTGGAAAGGTCATCGTATACCACCAAAGAAGGACGTCCTGTATCTCTGAAGAATTCTCCGATTGCCGCACCAGTAAATGGAGCAAAGAACTGCATAGGAGCAGGATCAGAAGCTGGAGCGGCTACAACCACCGTATAGGGAAGTGCGCCTCCTTTTTCCAAGGCAGCTACTACTCCAGCTACGGTAGAAGCTTTCTGGCCTATGGCAACATAGATACAGAATACAGGCTCCCCTTTTTCATAAAATTCTCGCTGGTTAAGGATCGCATCGATAACAACGGCTGTCTTTCCAGTTTGTCTATCCCCGATAACCAACTCTCGCTGACCACGTCCAATAGGAATCATGGCATCGATAGATTTAATACCCGTTTGCAAAGGTTCGGTTACTGGCTGACGATAGATTACCCCAGGCGCTTTACGCTCCAAGGGCATCTCGTACAAGTCCCCAGAGATAGGGCCTTTTCCATCAATGGGATTACCTAGGGTGTCGACTACACGACCAAGCATTCCTTCACCAGCCATGATGGAGGCGATTTTCTTAGTACGCTTTACCGTATCCCCTTCCTTAATTTCCTTGGAATCTCCAAAAAGTACCGCTCCCACATTGTCTTCTTCCAAGTTGAGAACCATTGCTTTTAGACCATTCTCAAACTCTAACAATTCACCAGCTTGGGCTTTTGTGAGTCCATAGATACGGGCCACACCATCCCCCACTTGGAGGACTGTTCCCACTTCTTCTAGTTCTGCTTCTGTTCTGGCCCCTGAGAGTTGTTCTCTCAAGATTGCTGAAACTTCATCAGGTCTTACTTCTGCCATGATAGGATTCGGTTATAAAGATTCGTTAAAATTGTTTTTCGTAAAGATTTTTTGAAAACTGAACGCGCAATGCATTCAATTTGCTGCTGATAGATTCGTCCAATTGACGGTCATTGACCTTTAGAACAAATCCACCAATCAGGGAAGGATTTATTTTTTCTACCAATTGTACTTCTTTCATCCCGCTAATTTCTTTGACAGCGGCAATCAATTGAGTTCGTTGCTTGTCTGTCAAACTTGAAGCCGAACTTACTTCCGCTACTTGAATAGATTTGTATGCGTTGTACTGAACGATAAACTCCTTGGCCATTTCCAACAAAACCCCTTCTCTATTTTTTCTAGAAATCACCTCAAAAAAGGTCAAGGTCAGTGGGTTGGCTCCTTTGGAAAAAAGGGCTTTTAAAATGTTTAGTTTTTTATCCGAGGTCAACACAGGATTATTTAGCGCTAGGTTTAGCTCACGAGAAGCTTTCCCCATAGCGGCCAAATTATTGAAATCTGAAAATACCCCCTCCAATTGACCCTTTTCTATGGAAAGATCCAATATAGATTTGGCATAACGAGACGCGGCTCTGTGGTTGGACATAAAACTTTAGTTAATCTTCAAGTCTTTGATAAATTGATCCACTAGGGCAGCTTGGGCTTTATCGTCAGCAAGCTGTTTCCTAAGCAATTTTTCGGTAACTTCTAAGGTCAATAAGGCTACCTGATTTTTAACTTCTGAAAGGGCAGCTTTCTTTTCGGTTTCTATAACCGCCTTTGCATTTGCAATAAGTTGTGCGCCTTGCTTACTCGCCTCCGTCTTGGCGTCTTCGATCATCTTTACAGAGGCTTCGTGGGCTTTTTTCAAAATCACGTCACGCTCTATTCTAGCTTCTTGAAGCAGCTTCTCGTTTTCTGACTTGAGGTTAGACATTTCATTTCTCGCCTTTTCAGCGGATTGAAGAGCCTCCTCAATGCTAGATTCTCTCTCGGCCAATGAAGCCAGCATGGGCTTCCATGCAAACTTGATTAGGATAAATAGCAGGGCCAAGAAACCCAAAAGTTGCCAAAATATGAGTCCGCCACTAGGTATTATTAGATCCATGGTAGATGGGATTAATTTCGATTTTGTTCAAAAGCAAAGGGATTGGCCTAGCGCCAATCCCCCTGTTGTACATCTTAGAAGAAGGCAATATTGCCAGCATTCAACGCAATTAGAAGACAAATTACGGCTGAAAACAGGGCAACTACCTCGATCAAAGCTGAAATGATAAGCATTGCAGTTTGGATCTTACCTGCAGCCTCAGGCTGACGGGCGATAGACTCCATTGCATGGCCACCGATACGACCAACACCAAGGCCTGCGCCAATTGCAGCAAGTCCAGCGCCGATACCAGCACCCATAAGTGCAAATCCAGCAGTCAATAAGATAGAAGTTAACATAAACATTGGTTTTATAAATTGAACAAAGAAATTTTACTTAATGATGATCATCGTGGGCATGTTCTGCAACAGCACCCCCAATGTACATGGCTGAGAATAGGGTAAATACATAAGCCTGAATAGTTGCCACCAACAATTCAATGATGTTGATAAACGTAACCATTACCGTAGATAATATGCCTATCGCATAGGACTCGAAGATGAATACCAAAGAAATAAAGGCCAAAATCACAATATGTCCAGCAGTAACAGCGACAAAGAGACGAACCATCAAGGCAAAGGGTTTGGTAAATAGTCCGATAAACTCTACCAAAACCATGATTGGCAACAATGCCGCAGGTACACCTGGGGTAGCAAATACGTGCTTCCAATAATCCTTGTTGCCATTCACGTTGACAATGATAAAGGTAAGGAAGGCTAAGGTGCAGGTAACTGCAATATTTCCCGTAAGGTTGGCTGCTCCTGGAAGTAGTCCCAGTAAATTACCTGTCCAAATAAATACGAACAAGGTTAATAGATAGGGAACAAACCTCATGTACTTAGGACCTATTGCTTTTTGGGCAATTTCATCCCGCACAAAAATGACGATGGGCTCCAGCAAGGAAGCAGCGCCTTTTGGAGCTGCTGTCCCATTCTTTTTGTAATGAGATGCTGCAGAAAGCGTAACATAGAGCACAATGGCAATGACAATAAACATCATGGCCACGTTTTTGGTGATGGAAAAATCCATGATAGAACCCTCATCGACTCTACCTAGGTGTTCGTGCTCGTCGATATAAATTCCATTATGAGCAAATTCTTTACCGAATTTGTGGGTCTCGGGATCTTGAAAGTCTGAAGAAAGATAAAATTCTATGCCTCGATCGGAGGCATAGGTAATCACAGGCAAAGGCAAGGTGATATGGGTATGACCCACATTAAAAAAATGCCACTCGTGCGCATCCTTGATGTGGTGCATGATGAAGCTTGTCGGGTCCTCTTTGCCTTCTTTGGCACCCGCTTCAGCTGCGAAAATCTCTCCAAAGGAATGCAGAAAAAGTACTGAAAATAAAAGGCTTAGGGCCAAAAACTTGCGCGACATCTACTCGTTTAGGTTAGGTCTTTTAGAAATTTGGCGCAAGTTAGATATAATAAAGTAGATATCAAAAATCAGGTAGAACAAAAAAAGAATAAAGAAATTGGCAATAAACAAAATAATATTTTCCAATTCCAGCATGCTAAACAGGACAATAAAACCTAATGCACTTAGGATGCGAATAAGCATTCCAAGTAATTTAATATTTGCAAAATTTTCTGGGGATTTTTTATTTAGCCACAGACTAAGTCCACTTACCAAATAATTCAAGCCTACAGAGTACACAAAAATAGACCAGATTTCGGTATGAAGGGCCTTTGGAAATAATTGGCCTACTCCAAGGAGGATCAATCCACCAACCAAGGAGACTAGAAAAAACATAGCGTGGAAATTTTGACGTAGCTTCATGCCTATAGATTTAGCTCTCAAAGTTACTTTCTTTTTTCTTTAGCCCTAGCGATCTTCTTGAATAGACTTCCAAAGAGTGTATCCCGCAGCCATCATCCCTATGGCCAAGCCTAGGAGCAACCAAAGGGGAAACTTCATGGCCGATTGGTGGTGAAGCCACCAACCCAAAGCAGTACAGCCTCCAATTAAAGCCAAAAGTTGAAAAGATAGCCCAAGGTATTTTATCCAAATCGGGACTTCTTGTTGCTTTGCAGGTTTATCGTAGTGAGGTTTTGACATGTGCTTAAATATAAGTTATTGATTCAGCTTTTTTATTTGAGGAACACAGAATAATTCCTGTTCCGAATCGTTCGGTAATGGGGTAAATGCCCTAATTTGGTATTTTGAAAAAGACATTACCTTAATGAAAAGCAGAAAACTATTTTTTGCAGGAATTTTACTCCTGTGTATGGGCGGATGTTCATCTGAACGCAACACCTTTATCAATCGGGCTTTTCATAACCTAACTTCTCATTACAATGCTTTTTACCTCACAGAATCAAAAATCGCTAAGGTAGAAGATCAGATTTTGACGAACTACAAGGAAGATTATACCCAGCTCTTGCCGGTAATCATTGCCTATGACTCCTCCTCTGTACAACAACATAAAGCTAGCCTGGATTCGGCAAGGGCTTTAGCATCCAAAGCCATAGACTGGCACAGGATTTCCAAATGGGTGGATGACAGTTACTATTTGATTGGAAAAATTGACTACTTACAAGGCCGGTCCGACGATGCAAAAAACACCTTCCGCTATGTGAATAGCCAAAGCAAGGACAAAGATTTGCGGCATCAGGCTTTAATTAGTCTCCTCCAACTTTACATCGATCAAAATGCCTTAGAAGATGCCAACTTTACCATTGACTATTTGTCTAAGGAAACAGAAATCAATCCAACAAATCGACACGAACTCTTTAAAACCTTGGCGTATTACTATGAATCCAAATCGGATCAAAATGGGGTAATTGGCGCCTTAGATCGAGCAATCACCTACAGTAAAGATAAAAAGGAGCGCTCCAGAATGTACTTCATGTTGGCCCAAAGGTACCAAAGCGAAGGCTTGGACGCACTGGCCTACGATTATTATCAAAAATCTTTGGAGGGCAATCCTCCTTACGAGCGTAGTTTTTTTGCTACCCTATATTCACAGCAAGTAGCCGAGCTTAATGCCTCCAAGGATGTGAAAAAGGTGCGCAATTACTACGATGGATTGTATGAGGATCCAAAAAACAAGGAGTTAAAAGATGTGGTAGTATACGAGCGTGCTCTTTTTGAAGAAAAACAAGGAGATATACCTTTGGCCCTAGAACTGCTGCAGAAGGCCGCCAAAGAACAAGGAAGCCTCCCTAGGATAAAGGGGTATATCTATGAAAAGTTGGCAAAAATTCAACTCGATCAATTCAAAAATTACCGCGCCAGCAAATACTACTTGGACTCCGCACTCAATTTTATCACCGAGGAAGATGAAGATGCATTGGCCCTAAGGGAACAAAAACAAACCCTAGATACCTACGTTTTTCATTTCGAAAGAATTCAGACTACAGATAGTTTGCTACAGCTATCCAATTTGACCCCTGAAGAGCAACGCATGCGCGCAGAAGCATTTTTAGAAAATGAAAAAGCAAAATTAGAAGAACAAGCACTTAAGGAAAAAACTAGCACTTCAGCCTCCCTTTTTGATAACCTGCTGGCATTTGGAGATCGAGGCAATGCCTCTAGTTTTTATTTTGACAACAGTACCGCCATGCAGCAAGGGGCTATAGATTTTGTCCGTACCTGGGGAAATCGTACCCTTCAAGACAATTGGAGAAGGAAAGCAGCCTTATTTGAAACTTCAACCCAAGCTACTACTCCCCTAGATGTAAATGATAATCCGAAGCAAGCAGATTCCTTAGCTAATGCAGGACTTCCTTCTGTAGAAAGTTTGCTAGCAAGTATTCCCGCTTCACCAGAACAAATTCAAGCTGCAAATCAGGAGGTAGAAACTTCTTATTTTGAATTAGGAAAACTACTGTACATCAACTTAAAAGAACCCGAACTCAGCGCCCAATACCTAGAAAAATTTATTAACAACTTTCCTAAAAGCATCAAAAAACCTGAAGCCTACTACCTTTTGTATTTAGGTCAGAAAGAAGTGCAAGGCAGACCCGATTATTACGTGACCTTGCTCAATAGTGAATTTCCAGAATCACCTTACACCTTTTCAGTAAATAATCCCGAGGCCACTTCAGGTAACTTGGCTTACCTAGAATCTGCCAAAGGCTACGAACAAGCCTATGATGCCTATTATGCAGGAAATTACAGTGAAGCAAAATCTCTAATTTTTTCCACTCTTGAAAAATTTCCCTTGACCCGAAATACGGAAAAATTACTCCTACTCAACGTCATGATAGCTGGCAAACTAGAAAGCCGCACGAATTATAGGGTAAAGCTTGAAGAGTTTATTCAGCTTGGAAAAGAACCAGCATTGGTAGAATTGGCAAAATCCATGCTTTTGCCACTATTGAGTCAAGAGGAACTGGATCAGCGTGCTCAAGCAAACCAGGCAGCGCCAGCAAATGATACCCCAATTAAGGAGGCAATTGTGGAAAAAGAAGCCATAAGCCCCGTTGAAAACAGTCCGTATAAAATTTCTAATGATCAAACTCATATTTTTATTTTGGTTTTGTCACAAAGCGAAGCAGAATCGGCCAAGAATTTGCTTGGAGACCTAGAGACCTTTCATTCCCAATCCTTTGGGGAAGCAAGATTACGAACAGGAAATATGAGCATGAGCCAAGAGCTTACCTTTTATATTATTAGCCCATTTTCTACTGCTGAAAAAGCCATGGACTATTTCACTACCTTTAAAAATAAATTTTCCTCTACAGAATTGAGTGAAGAAGCAAAATCCAAGGCATTTTTCATTTCTATTGAAAACTTTCAAGTCTTAAACAAAACCAAAAACGTAGAGGAGTACCTCAACTTCTTTACTTCTACCTATCACTAATCCATGTTTAAATCGGATCAATCTTCTTCACCTGACTGGGCTTCCAAAACAATAAAGTACTTGTGGATGGCCTTTTTTGGAGGACTGGTGTTTTTTATCCTGTTCGTTTGGCTGGTAAGCATCAATTTTCTAGGCCTATTTGGATCCCTACCAGATTTTAAAGCCTTGGAAAATCCAGATAGCGAGCTGGCTTCCGAACTTTATTCGGCAGATGGCGTCCTACTAGGCACTTTTGCTAGAGAAAATCGAAGCCCAGTAACCTACGAAGAGTTGGCTCCTAACTTGGTTCAAGCCCTTATTTCCACAGAAGACGAACGATTTGAAGAGCACTCTGGGATAGATTTGAAAGCCATGATGAGGGTAATCTTCAAATCGATTTTGTTAGGCCAAAATGCAGGTGGTGGCTCTACACTCAGTCAGCAAACAGCTAAAAATTTATTCAAAACAAGAACGGATGCTAGTGCAGGAGTTCTAAGCAATATTCCTGGACTCAGAATGCTGATTATCAAAACCAAGGAGTGGATTGTAGCTACCCAATTGGAAAAGGCATATACGAAAAACGAAATACTTACTCTTTATCTAAACACTTCTGAATTTGGATCCAATGCCTTTGGAATAAAAACTGCAGCCAGAACCTTTTTCAATAAGGACCCAAAGGACTTGTCCGTGCAAGAGTCAGCCGTTTTGGTGGGTTTGTTTAAAGCGCCTACCTATTACAGTCCAGTTTTCAATCCTGAAAATTCTCTTGCTAGAAGAAATACAGTATTGTCTCAAATGGTCAAAAACGATTTTTTATCTGCAGCGGAATACGATTCCTTGTCTAAATTACCTATAGAATTGGACTACAGAATCCAAAACCAAAACCAAGGCTTGGCTACTTATTTTCGTGAAATAGTAAAGGCAGACTTAATAAAATGGTCTAAAGAAAATTTGAAACCGGATGGATCTGCATACGATATTTTTGGGGATGGTCTAAAGATCTATGTGACCATAGATAGCAGAATGCAACGCTATGCAGAAGAAGCCATGAGGGAGCATATGGCGGAACTTCAAAAGGTTTTTTTCAATGAGATGGGTGACAGGGACCCCTGGATTAATGAAAACTTACAGGTTATTCCAGGATTTATAGAAAATGCGGTTAAAAGAACCGAACGATATAGAATTTTGAAAGAGAAATATGGAGATCAAAACGATTCCATCAACCTCAAACTGAATGAAAAGAAGAAAATGAAGGTATTCTCTTGGAAAGGAGAACGTGATACCTTGATGAGTACCATGGACTCTCTTGCTTATTATAAAAAGTTTCTTCAGGCAGGATTTCTTAGCATGGATCCGCATACTGGCCATATCAAAGCTTGGGTAGGTGGTATGGATCATAAATATTTTAAGTTTGACCACGTGAAGCAGGGGAAAAGGCAGCCTGGTTCAACTTTTAAACCTTTTGTTTATGCTGCAGCCATTGAAAACGGGTATAGTCCATGTTATAAAGTTACTGACCAGCCAATTGAGGTAAATATTCCAGGACAACCCCCGTGGAGCCCAGCGAATGCAGATGGAAAATTTTCATATGAAAATATGACGATTAGGAAAGCAATGGCGCAATCTGTCAACTCAGTGACTGCTTATATGATGAAAAAACTGAGTCCAAAATTGGTTATTGAAACTGCCAACAGGATCGGCATAACTAGTGATTTGGAAGAAGTTCCTTCTCTTGCTCTAGGTGTGAATGATGTTTCCATTTTCGAGATGGTCGGGGCATTTGGAACTTTTGTTAATAAAGGAGAACACTCTACTCCCTTCTATATTGATAGAATTGAGGATAAAAATGGAAATGTAATCCAGCAATTTACTCCTAAAAAAAGGCCGGCAATGACAGAAGAGCATGCCTATTTGATGACCTATATGCTTCGTGGTGGATTTGAAGAAGAATCGGGTACTAGCCAAGGAGTTCCTTCAAGCTTGCGAGAGGGAAATGAATTGGGCGGAAAAACAGGAACGACCCAAAATGCTTCTGACGGTTGGTATATGGGGTTGAGTAAAGATCTAGTTTCTGGTGTTTGGGTAGGTGGCGATGATCGGGCCATTCACTTTCGTAGCTGGCCTCTTGGACAAGGGGCAAAAACTGCACGTCCTATTTGGGTAAAATATATGACTAAAGTATATGCAGATCCCAGTCTTGGCTATACCAAAGGACCATTCCCCAGACCAGAAAGACCCTTAAGCATAGAGATTGATTGCGATAAGTACGAACAAGAAAGTCAACGATTTGCGGATTTTAATTACGATGCTGAGAAAAATGATTTTTAATTTTAATCTTCCTTCACATTTAAAAACAGCCCTTTACTAATGGGCTGTTTTTTTTAATTTCACCCCATGCTTTCCTCGTCTTTTCTACCCGAAGAACACCTCCTCCTTCCCGATCAACCTGGTGTTTATAAGTTTTTCAATCCCGATGAGGAATTGATCTATGTAGGGAAAGCGAAGAGTCTAAAAAAAAGAGTTAGTAGCTATTTCACAAAAAATAGTGGAGTCAATCTCAAAACCAAAAGGATGGTCAAAGAAATCTCAAAAATTGAGATTACTTTGGTTCATAGCGAATTAGATGCCTTGCTATTGGAAAACAACCTGATCAAAAAAGTTCAACCCAAATACAACATACTTCTTAGGGATGACAAGACCTATCCCTACTTGTTGCTTACCAAAGAACATTTTCCTAGAATATTCCCTACTCGAAAATACCTGCCTAAAAAAGGGACTTACTTTGGGCCATTTGCAAGTGTGAAAGCCATGAACAATGTGCTTGATTTGATTCGGGAACTTTTTACCATCCGAACTTGCAGCTTAGACCTCTCTCCTGAAAAAATAAAGGAAGAAAAATACAAAGTTTGCCTAGAGTATCATATTGGGAATTGCCAAGGCCCTTGTATAGGCAAACAAAAAGAGCAAGACTATTTGACCGATTTGGAACAGGCAAAACACATCTTAAAAGGAAATCTGGCTACTGCCAAGTCCTATTTCAAGCAACACATGCAGGCACTCGCCGAAAACTTATCCTTTGAACAAGCCCACCAAGTAAAAAATAAATTAGAACTACTTGATAAATACCAGGCCAAGTCACTAATCACTTCTCCTAACATCTCCAACCTGGACGTATGTACCCTAGTGTCGGATGAGAAAAATGCGTACGTTAATTACATGAGGATAAAAAGTGGCGCTTTGATTACCTCGAAAAATGTAGAACTCAAAAAGCGATTGGATGAATCGGAGGAAGAGCTATTAGTCACTGCCCTGATCCGGCTCCAAGATCAATTCCAAAGTGATGCCACTGAAACCTTGATCAATATTGACTTGGAACAGCCTATTGAGGGATTGCAGCTCACCCATCCAAAAATTGGAGATAAGAAAAAGTTGGTAGAGCTCTCTTTAAAAAATGCCATATACTACAAAAAAGAAAAAGCATCGCTGCAGGGCCTGAATGTAGATAAAAAAGATAGGGTCATTCGGCAACTACAACATGATCTTAATTTGCAAGAAATTCCCGATCATATCGAATGCTTTGATAATTCAAATATTCAAGGCAGTAGCCCTGTAGCCAGTATGGTTTGTTTCAAACAGGGCAAACCAGCAGTCAAAGAGTATAGGCATTACCATATCAAAACGGTACAAGGCCCCAATGATTTTGCAAGCATGAAGGAAATTGTAGGAAGACGTTACAAAAGACTCTTAGAAGAAGGAGTGCCTCTCCCCAAATTGGTGGTGATCGATGGAGGAAAAGGACAATTGTCTTCAGCAATAGAAGCCTTACACGAGCTAGGTATTTATGGTAAGATGCCCATCATAGGGATAGCCAAAAGACTCGAGGAAATCTACTTTCCAGGTGATCAATTTCCTCTACATATCGATAAAAAATCCGAAAGCTTAAAATTATTGCAGCGCATCCGGGACGAAGCCCACCGATTTGCCATTACCTTTCACCGACAGATACGTAGCAAGAAGGCGATAGAAAGCCAGCTGACTGAAATTGAGGGAATTGGAAGCAGCAGCATTCAAAAATTACTTCAGCATTTCAAATCCCTTCGAAAGGTCGAACTTGCCAAGGAGGAGGAAATTGAAGAACTACTTGGAAAAGCAAAAGCCAAACTTGTACAAGCTTGGATACATAAAAAGAAAGGGGCCTAAGCCCCTTTTTATTTCTACCATTCCCAAACCGAACTTTCAATTTCTAGCAGGTTATATTCATAGGCCAAGGCATCCAAATACGCCTGCATTTTTTTTACCTCTGGGGATTCTTTTGGGATTTTATTTTCAACCAAATCCACTATAAACTTATCATCTCGATTAGTATATTTAGTTATAACAGATCGAAAAAAACGGGATTCAAATGCCTTATCGTAGGTCATATTTTTAGAAATATTATCAAAATTTATCCAACGAGCATCAGGGTGATTTGCAAAATATTTAATAAAGTCCTTGTACCTAATGTATCCAATAATTTTAATTCCTGCTCCATTGATTTCTGCAGGCATTATTAAACTTAAGTATTTGATATCAAAGGTGAATCGAGAATGAAGCTTATCAAAAACAAAATCTTCCTTAAAATCTAAGTAATAAAGTTGCTTTACAAAAATACTGTCACCGTTATCTGTAACCCAAAAAAGAGAATCAAATTTTGGAATACTGAGGGGTTTAGAAAAACTTTCATCAGCGAATACTTCAAGCTCATTCTTTTTGACCGCCTTATAGATTTGATTGATGATCCCGTTTTCTTTAGAATCACCTGATCCATAAAAAGACACATTATTTTTCTCACGCAAGTCAATTCTCCTCCAAACTGAGATTTGATACATCTTATCCTCTTCTTTAATACGTTTAGCTGAATAAATCGTATCAGTATTAAAACTGTCATAAGTCTTTTTCGCGGGCAATCCAGCACTCAAAGACGTAGTGATTTGGGAAAAAGCATCTACGACCAATACAAATCCAAAAAAAAGGATAAGACAGACGTTACGAAGTATGACTTTCATATTTAGTTAATTTTTTTTATAAATTCCTATTTCACCCTTACGGTTATCAAATCTTGATAATCCATAGAAATTTTTTCTCCTCTAAAATTGGTCCTAGTGACTCCAGTAACCTTTATCACAATGAGATCTCCTGTAGCCGCATTACTCAATAATCCTCTTAAACCCGAACTTAAGTCTACTGGAGCTCCTCGTGGTATATCGTTGCGGACTAAAGTAATTTGCCCTCTAGTTACTGCAAAATTCGCATCCCTTGCCATGGTACGAGCAAAATTAGGGTCTGATTTAGCAGTTACTTTTATTCCTTGCAATGCATTGATGGTATGCGATTGACTAAGATCTAATTCAGAACCATTGGCGGCTAAGATAGTGATGGTAGGATTAGGGACAGGCTTAATATCAAAGGTTTCGTCTCCAATCTTATTTCCTCCACTACTCACACCAATAGTCACCTTACCAGTAGCATTTGGAATGATGGTCACTTGTCCTGCTTTTGCACCTTTTATTTTATCTCCATTACTTACAGTAAATTCAGGAGCATAGGCATTACCCAGAGCGGGTACATCAATACTCAAATCGTTGGCACAGCCAGCATAAAGTTGTTGAACAACTTCAGAAGTAATTTTAATGACAGGCTGAGCTACATAATATTCATATTCGATAGGGAGAACCTTGTCTTCTCCGCCTACATTGGTAATAATCTCTCCTCTCAATAATTTTTTTGCCAAACCTCTGTCATCATAGGCTCCCGCTGGTGTAGCCGTAAATTCTATTTTTCCAAATCCTTTTTCGTCTACTGGAACCGCCCGACCATCCAAGGTCATGGTGGGAGTAGCCGAAGAAGAAGAAGAGGCAATAAACATGGTTCCTTCAAACTTAGTTCCTGCTGCTACAACATTAGAAATAGCGGAAATCTTGGCTTCTGTAATATCAGCTTTAAAATAAAAAGAACCTATGGTATTGGCCATGGTAGTCAAGGCCTCACTCTCAATATTCAACACTTCATTTTGAAATTGGGAAATGATAGCGAGTACCGCGCCTACAGGAGATTTCACAAAATTCAAGGCAACGAAACTTTTATTTTTAGCTTCTAGGTCGTTTGCAAATAAGTCGATCTCTGCAGCATCCCGCGCTATGGGCCTAAAGGTCAAATTACTTATACCTACTCCTTTTAATATACTTTCTATCTGTTTGGGATAGTCATTGAGCTTTTTCTTTAACTCCTCACCTTTGCCTTGGTTGGCAAACATGTTGCCTGCTGCTTCCGTATTTTTTAAGGCAGCATTGACAAAGTTTCCACTTTCATTTTTCGCATTGGATTGCTCGATCAGCTCCCTTTTGAGACCCTCTAGGTAATCATAAATTTCTTTGGAAGCTGCCCGGACTTTTTTAGAGGCATCCACTTTTGGGAAATCTTTTGGATTATTCCCTTGCTGGGCAATGGTGTATTCAATGGAACCCACCATGGATTCATTTTTTAATACGTAGTTTTTGGAAGTTCTTTCCATCCCATCGTTGAGAAGAACAAACTTCTGGAGAATCTGATTACTTACCTGTAGGGCCAAAAGGGCCGTAAGTACCAGGTACATCATCCCGATCATCCGCTGTCTAGGTGTTTCCTTAGCTCCTGCCATGTGTGTTTAGTCGTTCTGGAAGTTAGCTTACACTTATCCCTTCATGGCAGAAAGCATTCCACCGTAAATCTTGCTTAGCGCACCTACGTTTTGATTCAGTTTTTCTAGCTCCTCTTTGAAAGCTTGAGATTGCTGCCCTGCCTCAGTGAAGCTTGACATCGCTGTAGACATTTTCGTATAAAACTCAGATCTTGCTTTCCTTTGCTCTGCAGTATCTTGAAGTTCTAATTCGTACACAGCATTTAATGCAGCAAGATTTTTGGTTACCAACTGAATTTGTACCTGGTAAGCTTGAGCATCCTGAGAAGCGGATGACATTTCCATCAAGGCTGCGGCAGTCTGGGCATAAGATTCATTCATGCTTGCCAATGTTTTTGATGCTGCCTTTACCTGAGTCGCATATTCTGTAGTAGCCACTGCGGCATCCGCAAGATTTCCCATTCGTTCTGCAGAGGTAGCCAAATTAGCCATGCCTTTACCCAAACTTTCTATCAGTTCCGGTCCAATGTTTGCTTTAAATAACACCTCATCAAGTTGGGCTGCAACCCCGTCCGCTTGAGCAGGTCTGCTCGGTCTAGGCGTGGGAGTACCTTCTTCCTCCAATTCTGGATAAACTTTACTCCAATCTACTTCTTTAGGGGAAGGTTCAAATGCAGATAGGAAAAATATAACTGCTTCGGTAGATAGACCAATTCCAATCATCCAATTGGCACCCTGCCAATCTAGGATTTTAAACATAGCTCCTAAAATTACTACCGCTGCGCCAATGCCATAAATTTTAGGCATTATTACATCATAAAAGAAGTTTTTGGATTTTTTGTTACCGGCCATAATAGATATAAATGAAAGATTTAAATTTTTGAAAAGTTAAATTACCTGGTCATGCGTTTGTTTTGAACTGCATCCATAGTCGCTGATCTTCCAACAAAAGACATCACCGTGCGAAAACCAATGTAAGGTCTACTTTGATCTTGGTATTCGTAGGTTCTTGTAGAAGTCTCTAGATAAAAGGCTATATCTTTCCAACTTCCACCCCTGACTACTTTCTTTGGTTCTTTATCGTCAACATAGATTGGATTTAAATCCCAAGTACTCATTTGGGCTGTAGGATTGTATGCATCTAAAACCCATTCAGAAACATTTCCAGCCATATTAAATAAGCCAAAATTATTAGGTTCAAATACATCGACTGGAGCCGTGGTAGTGAATCCGTCATCAATATAATTTCCTCTTCCAGGTTTGAAATTTGCCATCAAACATCCTCTCTTGTTTTTGAGGTAAGGACCTCCCCAAGGATATTTAGCTATTTTTTTTCCTCCTTTGGCTGCATATTCCCATTCTGCCTCAGTAGGTAATCTAAACGCTGGATAATTAAAGCTAAGTTGACCTTTATTTTGAAGGTGAATAGTCCTCCAAAGGCAATACTGCTGCGCCTGATCGTAACTAACATTGACTACAGGGTAGGTATCGAAAGCAGGATGGTAAAAATAATACTCCACCAATGGATCTCCATAATGGCCAGAAATTCTATTAGTTTCGTATGTAAAATCGGTATTCCAACGTTTTTCATCAGGTTTTAAAAAAGTAGTATCAAAAGATATTTTGATTTCCTTTCCTAATTTATCAACATAAGTGTAGTCTTTCGTTTCAGCTACATCATTCAAAAATTGCCTGTATTTACTATTGGATACTTCATATTTATCCATGTAAAATTCAGATATAGTAATTTGTTTATTGAGTGAAGATTGGGAGTAGGTAATGTCTTCATCCGCCTGTCCCATCCAAAAAGTGCCCGCTTTTATAGGAACCATATCTATTGGAAGATGTTGACTCCATTTTTTTTTCGTAGGCACTCCAGTTACTTCACCTCTATTATTTTCCCTCTCACTAGGTCCTCCCTTTTTATTGATGAGACCACAACCTTGCAGGATGAAAAACATCATACCTACCAGAATAAGTGAAAGAAGATTTGACTTCATTTTTAAGCGCATAAAATTATTTTTTAATCTTATCAAATTCTTGGCCAAACTCTATTTTACTAAGAAAAAGATGGCGAAAGTTAGTGTAATTTGAACCAATAAACCAAATTAATATGAAATAGAGCAAGAATTTCTTAGCGATGGAAAACCTAATAGATTCTAAATTTTTAATTAAAAGATTAAAATCTAAATCTTGGCGTTCGCTGGATCACTCGATCTACTACTCGCTCTACCTCAGACCAAGTATACCTAAGCATCAATTCATGAGAAGTTGGAGATTTAGCTTCCAAACCACCCACTACCAAATCAAAGGCATACCCTAGTCGTAAACTATTGTCATTCAATAAACTATATCCCAAGATTAAGGATACAGATTCCTCACCTCTATAGGCGAGGCCTGCATTAATTCTTTCTTGAAGTGTTGCTATAACGCTTACGTCGTAGGAAAAAGTATGAGTTCCAATGGATTTTACTAAAATAGATGGCTCAATCCTCAATTGCCCTATTGGCCTAAGCCGATATCCTAGCAAGAAATAATTATGCATGGTAAGTTGATTGCCATACGTACCATTCCCAAAGTCAAAGGAAGGTTGATTGAGGTGACGGGCACTCAATCCTGCATAAATATCCCCTCTATCAATAAGAACTCCAGCACCAGCATCCACCCCTACCAGGTTTTCTCTTCCCGACTGAGGCAGATTAGGTTCAGGATTGATCACCACCAATTCTCCATAATCCAAACTCCTATTTACCGCGCCCACATAAGCCCCTATACTGAATAAACTTCTCTTGATTTTTTTATGATAACTCCCTAAAAAATTAATTTCTAAGGAATTATTTGCCCCGATTTGGTCATTAATTACCGTAAGTCCATACCCTACAGGAGAAGATTTAACCCTTCCTTGGGCAGTAATTACTTGGGTAATTGGAGCTCCCCCAGCTCCCGAACTACTGGTGTAGGATTGCCATTGAGACCGATGAAGTGCAGAAAACCTATACCCCTCTTCTTTCCCTACAAAAGCGGGATTGAAAAAACTGCCTGAAAACATGTATTGGGTAACTTGAGGGTCTTGCTGAGAAAATACAGGAACAGAGGCGAGAAGCAACGCTAATGAAGCAATTGCTCTAAAAAATGCATTCAGGGGTTTTACTGTGGTCATTTGGCTTTGGTTTCCTAAGTTACTCCTTTGTCTAGGAATTTAAACTGATAAACCACAAAAAATGATTCTAAATAGTTACAAATTATTCGCTTTTTTGATGAATAATTCCAAAGCCCCAGTCATACTTGGAGCATTGGGCATGGGCGCTTCAATGTCCAAAATGAGTCCCATGTCGCGTACCGCTTGAGCCGTGGTGGGTCCAAAAGCTGCAATTCTGGTTTTACCTTGCACGAAATCTGGGAAGTTTTGGCGCAGAGACTTTATGCCTGATGGACTAAAAAATGCCAAAATATCGTATTTCACATCGGCCAAATCAGATAAATCAGCCGCAACGGTGTGGTAAATAATGGCTTCGGTAAAGGAAATGCCATGCTTTTCCATAAAACTTGGGATATCATCCTTTCGGATATCCGAACATGGGAAAAGATATTTCTCAGTTTTATGCTTTTTAAAATAATCAAACAGGTCCTCAGCCGTCTTAAGGCCAACAAAAAGCTTTCTCTTTCGAATCACTATGTATTTCTGAAGGTAATGCGCTGTTTGATCCGAAATACAGAAATACTTCATCTCTGCAGGCATTTCTACCTTAAATTCCTTACAAATGGCAAAGAAATGATCTATGGCATTCCTGCTTGTAAAAATAATGGCGGTATGCTTTAAAATTTCGATTTTTTGCTTCCTAAATTCCTTGGGAGGAACAGGCTCCACCTTGATAAATTGCCTAAAGTCAATTTTCAATTTGTACTTCTCTGCAAGCAACAAATAGGGGGAATTGGCTTCAGTAGGTTTGGGTTGGGAAACTAAAATACTTTTTACGGGGGTAAAGCGATCTTTTGAAGCTGCACTCATGCCAGTAGTTCGATTAGCGTTCAACTCGTCACTGTCCAAGCACCAAAATCCATTTTGAAAGGATCAAAAATGGTACAATTTCAGCGATACAAAGGTAAGTAAATAAATGATATTTCTTAACATCCAATCGATTCATCATAAGTAGGAACAGTCCAAAAACACCCAACATATACACCCAGAAAAACCCCATGACGAGTAAGGTAAAGATGGATTTTAAGGCAGTGAAATCGTTTAAAACAAAAAATGAAGACAAAACAAGGAGAATTGCACAGCCAAAGGAGATCAGCCGGAGCAAATAAAAAAAATGAGCAAATTCTGCTTTTCCCAACTCAAATAGGTAGCTCATGACTTTGAGAATCATAAATTTTACCACCGTCAACAATAAAATGACTACAGCTCCTAGCAGCCATGCTCCTAATAAGGAAGTAAAATAAGGTTCTATCTTTCCCTGAAACCATTCTGGATTAAAAATTAAAATGCCCGTAATCAAGCATTGGGACAACATTAAGGAAACGATAAACAAAAAAAACAGGATATCTAATGAAAATACTTTTTGTAATCCCCCGCTCTCCGAAAAATCTTCTGCCTTAATTACGGCTAAGGGCCGTAGCAGAGCTCCAAGCAAATAAGGATACGCAATTCTATAAATTGCTATCAAGCTCAATACCACCACTAAAGAAATGACAAAAAAATCTTTTATGGGCTGAGTCAGCAATCTTTCTTGCCACAAGGCTAGGCTCCCTGTGCTCTTTTGAATTTCCGATTCAGGAGGTGAGGCAATCTTAGTAATACTTACCGCAGAATTTTCTTGATTTTTTTTCTCAGAAACCAGGGTGACAGTCAAGGTATCCTTTTCAAACTCTTTACGAAGAATTCCCGAAGGCAAATAAAATAGGGAGTCCTGCAGAAAAAGTCCCCATAGTTTTCCATCGATAAATAAAGTAGAATTTTTTGGGACCTGGAAGTAAACAAATGATTCCGGAAAAGTTGCAATCGGAATTTTGACTTCCTTTTCTGTACTGGGTCCAAACCAAGAGTTTGAATTTTTGCTGATCCAAGAGCCCTCATAATTTTCCAGCACCTGAGAAAATCCCAGGTGTGAAATTCCCAAAAAAAGTAATACTAGAATTAGTCTACCCCTATTTCCCAGCTTTACATGCATGAACTGCCAATTTAGAGCATGGGAAATCCAGCTTCTTCTAAGATTTGCTTGGATCTCACATACCATGATTTACAAAATTCATCATTCTAAAGCCTGCTTCCAAATGTATTTTCTATTCGGAACAATTATCCTTTCCTACTGAGATGGAAAATTAATCCATAGGCGGCCTCAGAAAAAAGGATTATTGATTGTCTACATGTTTGTGAAACAGCAAGACGTATCTTTGTAGCTCATTACTTGTTCATGGCAGGCATTTATATTCATATCCCCTTTTGCAAGCAAGCCTGTCATTATTGTAATTTCCATTTTTCCACAAACCATAATAGCATGGAAGCCATGGTGGAAGCACAAGTACAAGAAATGCAACTTCGAGAGCAATACCTCCAAGGGCAACAAGTAGATACGGTATATTTTGGAGGCGGAACACCCTCCTTGCTTCCAATAAGGTCTTTAGAAAAGCTTTTAGAAAAAATCAACTTGATCTTCCCAGGTAAAAAATCCGAAATTACCTTGGAGGCCAATCCAGATGACCTACATTCTTCTGACTTGGTTGCCTGGAAATCCTTGGGCATTGATAGACTAAGCCTAGGGGTGCAGAGTTTTCAAGACCAAATCTTAAAAAAATACCATAGGGCACATAACTCCGAGCAAGCGAAAAAGGCTATAAAATTGGGTAGGGAAGCTGGCTTTGAAAAATTCTCCATTGACCTGATCTATGGCTATCCCCACCAGGACCATAGCTTATGGAAAGAGGATTTAAGCATCGCTTTAGAGCTAGATCCTGGGCACCTTTCCGCTTATGCCCTTACCATTGAGCCAAAAACAGCCTTTGGTTCATGGACTAAAAAAGGAAAATTTCTACCTGCCTCTGAGGAATTTATAGCACAGCAATACGAGTACTTACTAGAGCGCTGCGACCAAGCAGGATACCTTTCCTATGAAATTTCAAACTTTAGCATTCCCACACAAATAGCCTTACATAACAGCAATTATTGGAAAGGGATACCCTACTTAGGCATAGGACCTAGTGCCCATTCCTTCGACGGTAAATCCAGAGGACACAACCCTGCCTCAAATGCTCTCTACCTGCAAGCACTTCAAGCTAATAAAATACCTTTTGAAGAAGAGCCCCTTTCCTCGGAAGAGCGCATCAATGAGGCCATTATGATTGGACTTCGAACGATTTGGGGAGTAGATACTGAAGTTTTGGAAAAAAAATTTCATGTAGATATCCTGCATGAAAAACAAGTGGAATTACAAAAATTAGCTGATTTAGATATGATTGAAATCAAGGGCAAGATCTTAACTTTGACCCGAAAGGGAAAGTTATTGGCAGACAGTATTGCTGCCGAACTTTTTCTAGATTCTTATGACGCCTCCACAACACAATCCTAGAAAAAAAGATGCTGCTCCATTAGAAGAGGCTTTGAAAGATTTATGGAAAGCTTACAGCCTAGAAGAAGCATACCAAGAAAAATTGTTGATTGCCTCCTGGCCGGAACTAATGGGCAAATCCATAGCAGACCGAACAGGTACGATTTATATAAAAAACAAAAAACTGTTTGTCTTTATCACCTCAGGCCCCGTGAAAAAAGAATTGCAGCTAAGCAAATCAAAGGTATTGGCTCTCATAGAAACTAAACTTGGAAAGGGAATCGTAGAAGACCTGGCTTTTTTATAAAAATTTTGATAAGATTTAACACTTTTTCCAATCCTCACCCTAATCAAATGTAGGTAAGGATTCAGGTACATTCCCTATTTTTGATGGGTAATCCCATGAACAAATTCAATCCTTTTTCCCTAGGTAAAATCAGCTTTTTGCTAGCCATTTTAGTTTGGCTTGCCTTGGTGACTGTGGACTTGATTCGAATTTTTGGGATGATCAATAACCTAGAATCAGGCATTTCAGAAGAAATTACCTGGACTCTTGAGTTGCTTTTTTTTAGTATGCTATACCTTCTGTATAGGCATATTTATCGAAAAATGCGAGAATTGGATTTTTTGACTCTACTCTGGAGAGGGACCTCTACGGGAATTTTCGCGGCAGGAGCAGGATTTTTGACCGATTTGTTATTTTTCTCACTGGGCGATAGTAAAATCAGTTCAGATCCCTTTTTAAAAAATATATTCTACCATCTCAATTTTGCTTTCACCAGTGCTTTCCTAATTTCCACTACCCTATTGTGGAGGCATTTGATCTTGTACCAGCGCAGCAAACAAGTGGTCAATCAATGGCAAGTATTTGAAGTGATGATGGGTATTGCCCTGTTTTTTGTCTTTTTCAATCAAAATAAGTTTGATTATAGCTTCTTTTTTGGATTGATAGTGTTGGTGATTTTATCCTTACTCTTATCGAGTAACTTAAAATGGATTCCTTACCTAAATTTTAAAGAAAAATGGAAATCCTTACTTTTTCTGTTTCTCATATTCCTGTGTGCCAGTTTCCTTTTCTATAGAATTCTTTCCTATGGCAATGAAGCAAGATTACAAATCAACTTGACAGACAATTTGTTTTTGATGGGCTTATTCGCCTTCGTTTTTCTCTATGCTCTGTTTAGCTTTTTAGTTACCCTTTTCAATCTCCCCACCTCCTCTGTTTTCGAACAAAAACTTACTGAGGCCATCAATTTTCAAAAATTAAGTCAATCCATACAGCCCGAGGAAAACGAAGAAAAGGTACTTGATATCCTTTTAGATTCTTGCGTAGGCGCCTCATATTCGGATGGAGCTTGGCTAGAAATAAAGTCTACTCTAGGTTCTCCTGTTTTGATGCCCCCTCAAGGTTTAGATTCCACTACCCAATCTGCCTTATCCAAAGAAATTTCTTCCATGAATCATGTGGCATCCTGGGAGCAAGACAGCGGAGCTGATCAAATTTCTCCCTTGCCTCTACGGCTAAGCCATGACACCTTTAAGACAGCTTTGTTGGTCCCACTCTTGATCAACAGGCGGATGATAGGTAAAATTATTTTAGTCAAAGAAGTAAAAGAAGGTTACAATAAAGAAATGCTGGGGATCATAGGCACTTTTTCCAGACAAGCCTGCATTGCAGTAGAAAACCACCAACTTCTCAAACAATCTTTACAAAATGAACGGTACCAAGAGGAACTAAAAATCGCGCAAAGGGTACAAAAAGCCTTACTACCCGTTCGCTTGGATCACTCTTCAGCATTTACCTTATGTGCCTATTCCCACACTGCTGATGAGGTGGGAGGGGACTACTACGACACCTACAAGGAGAATGAACATACCTACGTCTTAATTATTGGAGATGTGTCAGGAAAGGGAACTTCTGCAGCATTCCATATGGCCCAAATGAAAGGTGTATTCCAAAGCTTGATTCAACTTGAAATGCCGCCTGCAGCCTTTATGGAAAAAGCAAATGCTGCCTTGAGCAAATGCTTGGAAAAAAACCATTTTATTACCGCATCGATTTTCAGAATTGATTGTGAAAAGAAAGAATTCACCCATGCTAGAGCAGGGCATATTCCCACGCTGATGTACAAGGCAAAAGAGAAAAAATCGGCCTTATTAGAAATCGATGGACTTGGATTGGGAATTTTAAGAAACCAGACTTACCAAAATCACGTTTATGAAAAAACCTATTCATTTGCTCCCGGAGATATCTTGGTCATGCTAACAGATGGAATTCTGGAAGGAAAAAACCAACATGGGGAACAATTTGGATATGAACGAATCAAAAATTTAGTGGAAATCCACCATCATAAATCTCCAGAGGATATCCAACAACTGCTAATACTTGCACTTCATGACTTTGTGGGCGGTGACGGTATAATAGACGATGATTATTCCCTTCTGCTTGTCAAATTTAGTTAATCACCACCCCTAAGAATATAGCCATGCTTCAACTAGAGAAACAAAAAAAGGGCAAAAATGATCTCCTCAGATTGATTGGGGAAGTAGATGCCAGCAACTCCCTGATTCTAGATCAAGCCATACAGGAACTTATTCAGGCAGGTATTTCAACGCTTTTGATCGATGGCAATAAATTAACTTACATTTCTTCTGCTGGCCTAGGAGTCTTTATGTCTTACCTAGAAGAATTTAAGGAAAAAGGAATACGAATGGTAATCTTTGGGTTAAATGAACAAGTAATAGAGGTATTCAAGATTCTTGGTTTGGATAAATTGATCCCCCTAGTAAAAGATCAAGCTGAAGCAGAAGCACATTGCCATGAAGAATAAACTGCATTTAAATTGCCAAACTTCCGCTCTTTCAGAATTGAGGACATTTTTACATGTGACTTTATCTGAAGTTCAGCTCAATGACATCGAGCGTCATCAAGTCACTTTGGCAGTGGAAGAAGTTTGTGCCAACTTGATTATTCATTCCCACTCCTGCAATCCTAAAGAAAGAATTGAATTGGAAATTTTAAAAAACAGAAAAGGAGTAATTTTTGAGATTACAGACCAAGGGGAGGCCTTCAACCTGTTGGACTACGATGCCCCAGAACTCAAGCAAGTCGTGGAAGAAAAAAGAAAGGGAGGTTTAGGAATCATTTTGGTAAAAAAAATTATGGATGAAATTGAATTTGAATCCAAAAACGGTAAAAATATTTGTAGATTAATTAAAAATTTTCCCGCTTAGGGAAGAATGACCTTCCTCTAGTACAGGCTAATTCTAAATTTCCCTTTTAACTTCGTATATTTGATTGATTTTACGGTTTTGCAATTCATGAATATCCGGATCCTTTCGGCAACCCTACTACTTATTTCATTGATTTTGGTGGGTACTTCCCTGCCCCTAAGGGCTCAAGTACAAGAAGAGGTGCTTTTTTCTGTAGGTCAAAAACAAGTAGAGAAGAAGGAATTTTTATATCTCCTAACCAAAGGTAAGGGACTAGGAAATGCATCTGGATCATTCAGCCGAGAAGAATTTGAGGAAAATTTTGATCTTTTTTTAAAATTTAAGCTGAGGGTTATTGAAGCTGAAGCACTTGGCTTAGATACCTTGGAAGAATTTAAATTGGAGTTTGATTCGTTTAAAGAATCTCTAATTTTTCCATTTTTAATCAAAAATTCAGTTCAGGAAGGAGAGGTCAGCAAAGTTTACGGTAGAATGCAAGAAATAGTACGTGCAAGTCATATACTTTTTCAAATTCCTTACAATGCTAGTACAGAAGATACCTTGACCGTTTTGAAATTAGCCCTGCAAGTGAAATCAGAAATAGAAAATGGGGGAGATATCAATGAACTTGCTGTTAAATACTCTGATGACCCTTCTGCAAAAATAAATAAAGGAGATTTGGGCTATTTTACCAGCCTTCAGATGGTACCTCAATTTGAGGAGGCTGCTTTTGGACTGCCCATTGGTACTGTGTCGGATCCCGTACTTACAGATTTTGGCTATCATATTCTTCAAGTCAAGGACCGCCAGCCTAATCCAGGGGAGGTAAGTGTTTCCCATATTTTGGTGCGATTTGATTCTGAAAATTTGGCTCAAGAAGAAAGTGCAAGAAGAAAAGTAGGTGACATATATGCAGAAATTCAAAAAGAAACTACTCTTTGGGAAGAGATAGTTAAGTCGTATTCAGAAGATCCAGCCACAAAGGATATTGGGGGGAAATTACCCTGGTTTGGGATCGGTACCATGATTCCGGAATTTGAAGTGGCTGCATTTTCTCTTACTGAAGTTGGGGAAATTTCACCACCCTTGAAGACCCCTTATGGGTACCACATTTTAAGATTGGAGGGGAAAAGAGAGCTTCCTTCCTTTGAAGAGTTGGAGCAAAGCATCAAATCCAAATTATTTCGCCAATCCAAATCAAACTTGATTCAATCCCAAGTCGAAGCTATACAAAAAGCCCGGTTTGGATTTAAAGAAAATGAGAGTACTATCCAACAATTAGCAACTGAACTGAATAGTGTTCCATTTGAAAATATTGGTGCAACCTTGGCCAGCAAAGGATGGGCAGGGGCAGAGCTTTTTGTACTTAAAGACATTTCTTACAGTGCAACTACTCTTTGGGAGTTTATGAAAACACAGGCCATACTTCCTCAACCCAATCAAGCTACCTTTGATGGTTGGTATACCTTTTTTGTAAGTCAAAAACTAGCGGAGACCGAGGTAAAAGATTTAGAAGAGAATAACAAAGAGTATCAGCTTCTTTTGAAGGAATATCGAGATGGAATTTTATTTTTCTCTTTAAATAATCAGGAAGTTTGGCAAAAAGGAATCAATGATTCCATTGGTCAAAAAGCTTATTTTCAGAGTAACCTACAAAATTACCAATGGAAAAAAAGGGTACAAGCCTCCCTAATAAAAGTTGAAGACAACAGCAAACTTGAAAGTGCCAGAAAATATCTTCAATTCAAAAATCTTGAAGCTTCTACCCTTTCTGGATTTGAGGCAGCATTTCCGGAAGGTTTTAGCATAGAATCTGGAAATTTTGAATACGAAGATCATCCCTTACTTTCATTTGTGGATCTGAATAAACCCTACCAAGAGCTTAGTCAGGAAGGAAATACCTACCTAATCCTGCTCGGAAAAACTAGCCCTGCAGGTCCAAGACTTTTTGAGGAGTCTAGAGGATTGGTAATAAGAGATTATCAGGATTTTCTAGAAAAATCACTCGTCGATAGACTCCTTGCTAAATATCCCGTTGTGATCAATTCGGTAGTTAAAGAAAAAGCATTTCAGGACCTAAACCAGTAACCCAAAGGATCCTACATTCCAGATTAAGAACCTATTTTATGAAATTATTCCAACGACTTTTCTATTGTTTTAGCATCCTTGGCTTTTTTACCCAAGTGCAAGCCCAAGAAACAGCTACAGGACAGGTGTTAGATAAGATTGTTGCCAAAGTAGACAATAACATTGTTTTAGAGTCTGAAGTACAAAAAACCTATATCGAGGCTCTTTCTCAAGCCCAACAAGGGATTGAAGCCCCTACACGCTGTACTGTGTTTGAGAGCCTACTCATCAATAAGCTGATGGTGGCAAAAGCAGAAATAGATTCGGTAATCGTCACTGATGCAGAAGTTTTGCTTCAAACCAACAATAGATTTAGCATGGTTATGCAACAGTTTGGCGGGGATGAGTCCATGCTCGCTGAAATGTATGGCAAAACAGCAGATCAATTGAAGGCAGAACTTGAGGAGGTGATTCGAGAACAACTCATTGTGCAAAAAATGCGGGCCACCATTACGGAAGGAATCACGGTTTCCCCAGCAGAGGTTAGAGCTTTTTATTACAGCATTCCCAAAGACTCTCTACCCCTATTTACTTCGGAAGCTACGGTAGGACAAATTGTGAGAAAACCAAAAACAAACCCCCAAGTTAGGGAGCAACTCATTTCCCAACTTCTAAAATTCAAAAATGAAATTGGTACCGGTAAGGCCACCTTTGCAGAACTTGCACGTGCGTATTCCGAAGATCCGGGTTCTGCAGCACAAGGTGGAGATTTAGGATTTTTTAGAAGAGGTGAATTGGCACCAGAATACGAGGCCACCGCCCTCAACCTTAGGCCAGGAGAGATTTCCGAGCCCGTGGAAACCCAATTTGGCTTTCACATGATCCAACTCCTAGAAATAAAAGGATCTACTTACAATACCCGACATATATTAAGAATTCCTAAACCTACCGAAGAGGACATTCAAAAAGAAGAACGATATCTTGATAGCTTAAAAAAAGAAATTTTAGCAGGCAAAATAGATTTCGCAAAAGCTGCCAAAGAATATTCAGAAGATAGGGCAACATCAGATGCCGGTGGATATTTTACTGATCCTGCTACCACCTCCAACCGATTGTCTTTGAGAACTTTAGAAGATCCCGTGCTTTATTTTACCATTGATACGATGTCAGTGGGAGACATTACTCATCCGATTCGCTTCGAGGATCCTCGCGAAGGCACCAAGGTGAGAGTCCTATATTACAAGGCAAGGTACCCTGCTCATAAAGCCAATCTTAATGACGATTACGAAAAAATGAAAGCAGCTACCCTCAGAAGAAAAGAAGATGAAGTTTTGAGTAAATGGTTTGTCACGGCCAAGGAAGATATTTTTATTGACATTGATCCTAGCTACGACAGGTGCAATGCTTTAAAAGAAAAATAATTACTCCTCCAAGGAAATTTTTAAAGGATTACTAGAAAAACGACTCAAAACTGCGCCTTATTCTTCAAAAGTGGAAGCCTTTTGGGTTTGTTTTTCAAATAGCTCCGCATATACCCCTTTTAGTGCCATCAAGGTTTCGTGATTGCCTCGCTCAACAATTTTTCCCTCATCTAGCACAATAATTTGGTCTGCAAGTTTGGCAGATGAAACTCTATGGGAGATGATGATGGAGGTACGTTTCTTCATGATTTTTTGCAAAGAATTCAAAATAGCATTCTCTGTTTTGGTATCTACTGCCGAAAGGCAATCGTCTAAAATTAGAATTTTAGGTTCTTTTGCTATCGCACGAGCAATAGAAACCCGTTGCTTTTGCCCCCCCGAAAGGGTAATGCCACGTTCTCCCAAAAGGGTATCAAAACCTTTTGGGAAGTCGAGTATATTTTGGTAAACATCAGCATCTTGGGCAGCTTTACTAATCACCTCCAGGTCGGGTCGGTCCAAGCCAAAAGCAATGTTATTAGCGATGGTATCTGAAAAAAGAAAAACATCTTGAGGCACCACCCCCATTTGTCCTCTTAGATTAGCTAAAGAATAGTCTTGTATGGGTCTTTCATCAACAAGGATCTGACCATTAGATGGGTCGTACATGCGCAATAATAAATTGGCGATGGTAGACTTTCCCGAACCTGTAGTTCCAATGATACCCAAGGTTTGCCCTGCTTGGACTTCAAAGGAAACGCCCTTAAGGGCTTGAATACCTGAATCCGGATAGGTAAAGAAAATATCCTTCACCTGTATCGAACCGTTTAGTTCTGCACCAAGATTTTTTTCACTTATCAAATCATTCTTACAATCAAGGAGTTCATTGATTCTACGCTGAGAAACCTCTGCCCGTTGGACTATACTCGTAACCCATCCCAATGAGGCTACGGGCCACGTCAACATGTTGACATAAAGAATAAATTCTGCAATAACCCCATAGCCAATTTCTCCTTGTATAACTTTCATTCCCCCTACATAAATGGTGATGATGGTAGAAATCCCTACCAATGCCATGATCAGAGGGAAAAACAAGGCGTTGACTCGGGTCAATTCAATAGACTTATGCTTGTATTTTTCGCTGGCTTTAAAAAATTCGTTCGCAGAATCTTCTTCTCTAACGAAGGCTTTCAATACCCGTATTCCTGAAAAGGCCTCTTGAACGAAACTGCTTAATTCAGAAAGGCTTTTTTGTATGCTTTCCGAGCGTTCGTTGATGAAATTATTGACCAGGTAGATACTCAAAGAGAGGACGGGCAAGGGAAGCAAAGAATAGAAAGTAAGCTCCACATTTACCGAAAGCATGTAGGTGATTACCAAAGGAAATAGTACCAGCAAATTGAGGCCATACATGATTGCAGGCCCTAAATACATACGCACCCTACTGACATCTTCTGAGATTCGTGCCATCAAATCCCCCGTACTATTTTTTCTGTAAAAGCTTAAGGGCAGGTATTGGAAGTGATTAAAAAGTTCATTTTTCATGTCATATTCAATTTTTCTGGACATGATGATGATTGTCTGACGAATTAAAAAAAGGAAAAAACCACGGAGTAAGGCCATGATTAAGATTAAAATTCCAAAAATAAATACCGATTCAAGGAAATCTTCTCTAGCCAACTCCCCCAGACCTCCCTTTTCTAGAGGCCGATAAAGAGAAAAACTTTCCACCACATAATCTATGGCAATTCTAACCAGCTGTGCAGGAATAATTACGAAAAAGTTAGAGATCACCGTAAATACTATTCCCAAAAACAATAAGCCCTTGTATTTAAATAAATAGCTATTGATTCTCCAAAGCGATTTCACGAAATAAAATCTATATTTTAATTAATATTATTAAATAAAATTTGGCGAAGTAAAATTTGTATGCTGATAAAAGTATTTAATTTTGTATCGGCTATTTTCTTGGCTAAACCCAAATATAACACATTCTTAAAAGTTACTTTCAGATGTTAGAGATTAATGAAACCCAAATTATCCAGGAAGGTTCGATTTTTGGTCAAATCACCAGCATGGATCATGAACAATTAGTGATCTGCCAGGACCAGGCCACAGGATTAAAAGCACTCATTGGGATCCACAATACCGTATTGGGTCCAGCATTAGGCGGTACCCGCCTGTGGAACTACGCAAGTGAGCAGGAAGCCATTAGGGACGTTTTGCGACTTTCAAGAGGAATGTCCTTCAAAAATGCTCTTGCAGGATTGAATTTAGGAGGAGGCAAGGCCGTAATCATCGGCACTCCTAGCCTGAAAAACGAGGCTTTTTTACGAAGATTTGGAAGATTTATCGAAAGTTTAGGAGGACGCTATGTGACCGCAGAGGATGTCAATATGAAGACCTCAGACATGGAATACATTGCCATGGAAACCCGCTACGTCACCGGACTCCCTAAAAATAAGGGAGGAGCTGGCGACCCCTCTCCAGTGACCGCCTACGGAGTCTATATGGGCATGAAAGCTGCTGCAAAAAAAGCCTACGGTTCGGATTCCTTAGCAGGGAAAAAAATAGCTGTTCAAGGAGTGGGGCAAGTGGGAAAATACCTTCTTCAATACCTGGTAAAAGAAGGTGCAATCCTTATGATCACAGATATTTTTGAAGATAAATTGCAAGCTGTTGCCAAAGAAACGGGTGCCACCGTAGTCGATAGTCATGTCATCTACGATATGGAAATGGATATCTATGCTCCTTGTGCCTTGGGCGCCACCATCAATGACCAAACCATAGACCGCTTGAAATGTAGCATCATTGCTGGCGGGGCAAACAACCAACTCGAAGATGAAGCCAAACATGGACAACTGCTACTGGAAAAAGGCATAGTCTATGCGCCAGATTTCCTAATCAATGCTGGAGGAGTCATCAATGTGGGGGCTGAATTTTATGGGGATTACCAAGAAGAAACCGTATATGCCCAAACAGAAAAAATTTACGACACCTGCCTATCCATTTTAACTGCAGCCGCACAACAACAAATTCCTGCGCAGCAAGCCGCTATTGCAGCTGCAAAATCAAGGATAGAATCCATGGGTAAGGTAAAATTATCCTATTGAGCAGTCCTACGCCACTTAGAACCACCGGAAGTTGATTTTCGGTGGTTTTTTTGTGTTCTCCTTCATGGAGAGAAGCCCGGTCAAATTGCTTATATTTACGGCTCTTTACCATCCCTATGCTCAACAGAAGAATCCTTAGAGTCAAGGCATTTCAAAATTTGTATGCCTTCGAACAATGCAAAGGATCCAATCTTACCCTTGCGAAAGACTTCATTCGGGAGTCTTTTCTCCCTGATCTCAATAGCATGGAGATCCAAGATAAAGCCCTGCTTACAAAATATTCAGAGGAGGCCCTAGAGCTCTTTGAAAAGAGCATAGAAAATAAAGAGATAATTCCCTCAACTAACTCCTCTACAAAAATCAAAGGATTGGTCAAAAATGCATTGCAGCAATACCAAAAAGCCAATGAAAAGGACAAATCTTTTTTGCTTAAAAATATGGTCACCTCTGCGGAGCGAATTCCCCAGTTGTACCTTTTAGCCATAGAAATGCTCCAAGCCTTTTCAAGTCACGTAGCCCTGGAATTAGAAAAAAAGAAAAAACTTGCTGGAGAAGCATCTCTCGAACTTGGAAATGAACTACATCTCGCTCAAAACCAAGTGTTGAAGCGGCTAAAGGATTCTTCAAACTATCAAAATGCTCTTAAAAGACATGGGGTTTCTTTAGATGATCTTGAGTTAGAACTAAAGGAATGGTTTAGAGAATACGTAAAACCCTCCGAACCCTATCAACACTATTTAAAAATACCACAGCCTACGCAGGAACAAGACTTCGAGGTCTTGGATGACTTATTGAAAAAAATTATTTTTAAAAATGAAGTAGTGCTAAGCTTTTTCTCAGAAAAAGATTTGAATTGGACTGAGAATAAAGCTATAGTCCGAAGTTTGGCAGCTAAAGTCTTAAAAAATGCAACATCTTCTGAGGTTCCAATCGATGAAATTTTGCCTGAAATAGCCATCAATTGGGAAGAAGACAAAGAATTTTTTGAAAATATTTTTAACTTCACTATCGAAAATGCCATGGAAAGCAAGGCATTAATCGCAGAGAAAACTAAAAATTGGGATATTGAACGATTGGCATTTACCGATAAGGTAATCATATCTATGGCCTTGGCTGAAATGATCCATTTCCCTAGTATCCCTGTAAAAGTGACGATCAACGAATACATTGATATATCAAAAACCTACAGTACTCCTAAAAGTAAGCAATTTGTAAATGGCCTACTGGATGTGCTTTCTAAAGAGTTGATGGACCAAGGAAAAATTAGAAAAAGTGGCAGGGGACTGCTAGACAATAAATGATACGACCATGAGCAAAACTACGAATACCTTACTTGCCTTTGCTGTAGGCGCAGGAGTCGGTGCAGCATTGGGGATTTTATTTGCCCCAGATACGGGAGCTAATACGCGAGACAAGCTTTCTTTTAAACTATCTAAATACAAAAAAGAGCTTGAAGACCTCATCACCGAATTGATGGATGGAAAGGAAATTCATCTCAATGAGGCTAAATCTGAAGGAAAACGAGTAATTTCAGAGGCAAAAAATAAAGCAGAAGACCTTCTAAACGACGTAAATAAATTAATTGATCAAATAAACCAAGATAATAACTAATATGAAAACCAGATTCGCAAGTGTACTCCTATTTTCGGTAGTCATCCTAGCATCCTGCAACCAAGCAAAAGACGAGCAAGCAGAAAAAATCGCTGCCCTAGAAGAAAAAATCGCTACCCTAGAAGGTGGAAATACAGCGGTAAATCCGGATTTAGCACAAACCACTACTAATGCAGATCCTAGCACCTTAGGTGCCTTTCAGTTTACTGAAATGGAATTTGATTTTGGAACAATCAATGAAGGTAAAGTGGTTGAAAAGATTTTCAACTTTACCAACAATGGTCAAGCTCCATTGGTGATTTCCAACATTACTGCTTCCTGTGGCTGTACTAGCCCCGACTGGACTAAAACCCCCGTAAAGCCAGGAGAAAAAGGATATGTAAAAGTTGTATTCGATTCTAAAGCCAAGTCAGGGGCACAGTCTCCCACGGTCACTATCCAGGCTAATACAAATCCCTCAGTGACCAGACTCTCATTGAAAGGTACCGTAACTTCAAGCGGGACAGCTCAGACTGGACCAGTGAATAGATAAGCCATGTTAAGTTACATTCTTGCACAAGCCGCTGGAGGCGGTTCAAGTATTCTTGGACAGGTCTTTTTGTTTGGGTCTATTATTCTGATTATGTATTTCTTTATGATCCGACCACAGCAAAAGAAACAAAAAGAGACCAAGAAGTTTATCGATGAAATAAAAAAAGGAGACGATGTGGTCACCATTGGAGGGATCCATGGCAAAGTATATAGCGTAGAAGGCGATACCGTGCTTCTAGAACTTGACAAAGGCCTTAAGGTCAAATTAGAAAAGTCGGCTATATCTTTGGATTTCTCCAAAAAATCGGGTACAACCAAATAAAATCCCCTTGCCAGATTCAAAGAAATCTTCCTGGAGAATTTCATCAAGAAAACTCTCTAATCTAAAAGTGGTAGTCCTATGTTGTGTAGCGGCTACCACTTTTTGGATTTTAAATGCCCTGAACAAGGACAATTACAATACCATCGTAGATTATCCGCTACAATGGGACTTTGATCAAGATAACTATGTGGCCGTAAAGCCACTTCCTAAAAGTATTCAAATACAAATTTCAGGAAATGGTTGGGATTTGTTGCGCAAGTATTTCAATTTTAGCGCCCCCCCTTTTCCCATTTTGCTGGCCAAGCCGGCAGATAAAAACTATATTCTTACTGCAGACATCCAAAGAGCACTCAGTGAGTTTATCGCACCTACCTATTTAGAGAATATTTTAGAAGATTCCATAATTTTCCAAATTGACCCCATTATCAAATCAAGCTTAACGCCATACTTAGATACTACGGCCTACTCCTTGGATAAGCATGTAGAGTTAGATGGACAAGTGAGGTTTACTCCTGATAAAGTGGAAATAAGAGGCCCCTCATCTCTAGTGGAAGCCTACCAAGGAAAATTTCCAATATCCCTTAATGAAAGGGGTATAAAAAATAATTTTTCGGCAAAAGTCACTCTTGAGTTGGAGGATAAAGTTGTAGAACTAGTTCAAATCAACCCAAGTACCATTCAGGTAGATTTCAAGGTACTTACTTTTCTGGAGGGAAATAAACGTCTAAAAATCAAGAAACTAAACTTCCCGAAAAATGTAAGCCTCAGCAACGAGGAATTGATTCCCGTTATTACCTATTTGGTAGAAGAATCCAAAGCAAAAGGCTTGGCTGAAATGGAATTTGAAGCGGTACTGGATTACAAAAAAAGAAATAGAGCAGACAGTACCTTGAAAATAACTCTTAACCCAGCTCCAAGTTACTTAAAAGATATTCGAATAGACCCCCCTCAAGTGAAACTTCGGTATGACTAATCCAAAAACACTCCGAATCGGCGTGACAGGAGGCATTGGGTCAGGAAAATCTACTGTCTGCAAGGTATTTTCTCTACTTGGCATACCTATCTACGCTGCCGATGAACAAGCCAAGAGGCTTATGACAAAGGAAGAAGGTCTTAAAAAAAAGATTTTAAGCGCTTTTGGCTCCAAGGCTTACACCGTGGAAGGGGAACTCAACCGATCATTTTTAGCAAACACTGTTTTTTCAGACCCTGAGAAGCTTGAAAGTCTGAATGCACTGGTGCATCCTGCAGTAGCAGCTGATTTTGATGCCTGGGCTAACACACAAACTAGTCCCTATGTCATCAAAGAGGCAGCCTTACTCTTTGAAACGGATGCTGTAAAGCAACTAGATTATGTGATCAATGTAAGTTCCCCTCTAAAAATACGAATGAATAGAGTCCTCCTCCGAGATCCACATCGCTCAGAAATGCAAGTCAATCAAATTATTGACCAACAACTTCCTGACGAACAAAAAAACGAGAGAGCAGACTTTATCGTCAAAAACCAGGAAAATAAGTTGATCATACCACAGGTACTAGACCTCCACAACAAGCTCTGTGCACTTTCTCAAAAGGGATAGTCCCTTGAAATAGGATGTCCCTAAAAAAATAGGGGGGCAACATCTTCTTTACTCTTCCTCAGATGCTATCAAATCCCAAATAGGAATGCAAAACCTTTGGCATCTTAATTCCATGGGGAGTTTGATTGTTTTCCAAGATAGCTGCTACAATCCTTGGCAAGGCCAATGCACTCCCGTTTAGAGTATGTGCCAATTGAGGTTTTTTATCTTCTTCCTTCCAGCGTAACTTCAATCGGTTGGCTTGGTAGGTCTCAAAATTAGAAACCGAGCTTACTTCTAGCCAACGTTCTTGAGCAGCAGAATACACCTCCATATCATAAGTCATGGCAGAGGTAAAGCCCATATCTCCTCCGCAAAGTCGAAGGACCCGATAAGGTAGTTCAAGCTTGTTCAACAAGCCCTGTACATAGGAGCTCATTTCTTCCAAAGCAGCATAAGATGCTTCGGGATGGGTAATTTGGACAATCTCCACCTTGTCAAATTGGTGTAGCCTATTTAGGCCTCGAACATGAGCCCCCCAAGAGCCCGCTTCCCTTCGAAAGCAAGGGGTATATCCTACGTTCTTGATGGGAAGATCGCTACGGTTGACAATCACATCCCTGTACAAATTGGTAATGGGTACTTCTGCGGTGGGAATCAAGTACAATTGATCGGCTTGGGCAAAGTACATCTGCCCTTCCTTGTCAGGCAATTGCCCCGTTCCATATCCTGAATCCTCATTGACAAGGATGGGAGGTTGCACTTCAAGATAGCCTTGAGCTTGTGCTTGATCTAGAAAAAAATTAATCAAGGCCCGTTGTAGCCTTGCCCCTTTCCCTTTGTAGACAGGAAATCCAGCTCCAGTAATTTTTACTCCAAGATCAAAATCAATTATGTCGTACTTTTTGATTAATTCCCAATGAGGCAGTTTTCCCTCAAAAAGGGCAGGTATCACTCCCTCTTGCTTTATTACCTCATTATCTTCTGCCGATTTCCCTGCTGGCACGGTCTCCTGAGGCACGTTGGGCAAGGTGTATAACAGCGCTTTTAACTGTTGCTCCACATGCTCATGCTGATCCTCCACATCCTTGATTTGTCCTTTGATCAGGGTGGTTTTTTCTCTAATAGCTGTGGCTTCAGCTTGCTTTCCTTCTTTCATCAAAACACCAATCTCCTTGGATATCGTATTGGATTCTGCTTGCAATTGATCCCTTTGGGTTTGACAAGCTTTTCTTTTATCGTCCAAAGCAAGTACCTGCTGCAAGGTGTTTTCTACCTGAGGCAGGTTTCTTTTTTGTAGCCCAAGAAGGACTTGATGGTAGTTTTCTCGGATATGTTGAACTAAAAGCATGAAGAAAATTGGGATTTAAGATCCAAAGATAAGCACTTATCGGACAAAGACCGTCTTGGTGCTGCTAGAGAAAGGTCCATCTAATTCCTTGTTGTCCTTTCGAAGCAATTGAATTTTAAGTTGATGGTCTCCTTTTGGAAGATTAGTAATTCGGATAGAATTAGGCGAAGTAACTTCGGTACTGTCTCCACCGATGAGGACCTTTACTTTCAAATTATCCAATGCCAAGTCTCCTCCCAAAATCAAAAAATCGAGTAAAAGAGGCTCTCCAAAAGCCAAAATTTGTCCATTTTTTGGAAGATTTACAGCTATATAAGGTTCTGCAGAATAGGGGAAAGCTCGAGAGTCACCTACCATAAAATCCCGATCCACATAATTTCCAAAATTTTTGAGTGCAAATCCCTTTTCATCTACCAAATAGGCAACTACTCGGTAAGTGCCTCGAGTCAATTCTTTTTGGAAAATTGGCGAGGAATATCCCTCTGGATCACTTCCATTCAAAATCATCCTAAGCCTAGGACTAGAGGTAGAGGCAGCCCGGAGAGGGAAATTTTTTACATTAAACTCAAAGGGGACCTTGCCTGGTTTAAAAATTTGATTTCCTAGTGGAGTGTATAGCTCTACCATGGCATCGGGATAAAAGGCCAATGAATCCATGCTACTAAAAGAAAGCTGAAGCGAATCTGAAGTAGCTTGGACCACTTGTACACTATCTTGAGCAGTTTGCGCCCTCTCCTTGTTGTCAGCAGCACAAGAACTCAGTAATAAAGAAAAGACCACAAAGGAAAAAAGGATTTTATTCATGAAATCTCCAAGATTGATACTAAAGATATTTATTTTTGAAGAATTCAAGTGAAGTATTACGTAAACTACCCTCTTCTATGGACATCTTATTTGATGAAGTTCCAAGTCTAGATCTCGCAGATTTCACATCTGGTAATCCGGATAAAAAAAATGCCTTTGTAAAAAAACTGGGTGAAGCCTATCAAAATATTGGTTTTGTGGCTATCAAAAATCATGGTCTTTCTCAGGAGCTACAAGACAGATTGTATGCCTCCATTACTTCCTTTTTTTCTCTCCCCGATGAAGTAAAAGGAAAATACGAAAAACCTGAAATTGGTTATCAAAGAGGTTACACGGGAAAGGGCAAGGAACATGCCAAAGGAAGGAATACTGGTGATTTGAAAGAATTTTACCATGTAGGTCAGGAAGTTTCTTTGATTCCTGACGCTGATCCAGTAAAATCTGAATATCCTGAAAACCTTTGGCCAGAAGAAATACCAAACTTTAAGCAAGATGCTGTGGAAGCTTACCAGACCTTAGAGTATGCTGGCAGACAAATGCTCAAAGCTATTGCCCTGCATTTGGGTTTGGAAGAGTCCTATTTTGAAGACAAGGTGATTCGTGGCAATTCTATCCTTCGGCAAATCCATTATTTTCCTATTGATAATCCTGATGCGGTCCCTGCAGATGCGGTTAGAGCCGCAGAACACGGAGACATCAATTTGATCACCTTACTTATGGGAGCAAGCGCAGATGGACTACAAGTCCTTCGAAAAGATGGAAAATGGATTCCCATCACAGCACTCCCAGATCAATTGGTAGTCAATGTTGGGGACATGCTGGAGCGACTTACCAACAAAAAACTCAAGTCAACCATCCATCGGGTGGTCAATCCCCCACGTGAAAAGATGCATACCAGCCGATATTCCATTCCCTTTTTCATGCATCCACGGTCCGAGATGGATCTTTCTTGCCTAGACAGTTGCATTTCCGGAGCCCACCCGAAGCAATTTCCAGACATTACAGCAGGAGAATTTCTTGAGGAAAGGCTTCGTGAATTAGGCTTAAGAAAATAACATGTCCGTTCGTAGGGTCAGATACTACGTTTTTTTAAAGGATATTCTTACCCTATCGCTTACTGCATTTGGGGGGCCTCAAGCCTTATTGGCCATGATTTTAGAAAGAATGGTCAATAAGAGAGGTTATATTCAAGAGGAGGAATTATGGGAACTTAATGCTCTTTGCCAAATGCTCCCAGGTCCAGCTTCTACCCAATTGATTACCGCCATAGGTTTACGAGTAGGTGGACCCAAACTCGCTTACCTCACCCTATTGGTCTGGATCCTACCGGCTACCTTGGTGATGATTTCGGCGGCTATTCTAATAGATTTTTTAAAAGAAAAAACCCCTGGGGCACTAAATTTTGCCCAATTTATACAGCCTATGGCCATAGGTTTTATCATTTTTGCTGCGCAAAAAACCATAGGTAAAACAGTAAAAAGTACAGAGGCTACCATCCTGATGCTGTTGGCAGCCTTTGTTAGTTTTTTCTACAGTTCCCCTTACCTATTTCCAATCATGCTTCTTCTGGGAGGCCTTAGCACTGCAATCAAGTACAAAAATCAACCCAAGGTAGAAGAGGACAAATCCCTTCAAATCAAGTGGAGCAATTTTTACCTATGGGCCGGAGTTTTGTTGAGTGCTGCCATAGCTGGGGCCATCACCAAAAACCAAAGCATTATTCTTTTTGAAAATTTTTATAGAAACGGAAGCTTAATTTTCGGTGGAGGTCAAGTGCTGGTACCCTACCTGTATACTGAGTTTGTAGACTTTAAAAAATTTCTCTCTTCTGAGGAGTTTTTAACAGGGTATGCCATTTCTCAAGGTATTCCTGGCCCTACCTTTTCGATTGCCTCCTATATTGGAGCCCTTTCCATGAGGGATTTGGGGATAGGGGGATTTGTCCTAGGCGGGCTGATTGGGAGTGCTGGGATTTTCCTCCCTGGCATCTTCATGATTTTCTTCGTCATTCGTTTTTGGGACCAACTCAAGCTATATAGACCTGTAAGGGCTGCGCTAGAAGGGATCAATGCGGTCTCATGTGGAATGCTAATCGCCGCTGCCTACTTGCTGTTTGAGCCTCTTGAAGCTAATTTTATTCATATTTTCTTTATTCTGAGCACCTATTCCTTACTTCAATTCACCAAAATATCCTCTCCTGTCATCGTTACTGGAGGTATTTTTCTCGGAATTTTGGCTCAGTACTTTTTTTCTTAAGTGCCTTATTTAAGTAGAAGTAACAAGATACCCTTCAAAACCGTTTTGTGTTTAGATTGGAATTCCTAACTTTCTTTCATGCAAGCTTCAGAATTTATAGATCATCAGGTTCCTGTGCTTAAAAAAACCGATGTTGTAGGTACAGCATTGAGCTGGATGGAAGAACTCCGTGTAGATGCCTTACCTGTCACAGATTGCAGGAAGTTTTTGGGATTTGTGGACCAAGAAGTGCTGGAAGAACTGCCCAATTCTTTGGAGACTTTGGACCAGGTACCTTTGGAAAATTCATCTTGCTGGGTTATTGAAGGAAAGCACCTTTACGATCTCCTAGGTGTTGCATATACTCATCATTCCAAATGGGTGGCTGTAGTAGATCGTAACATGCAATACCTTGGAGTAGTCCCTATAGAGAAAGCCATTGAAACTATAGTAAAAGACTTATCAGCCCATATTGAAGGGAGTGTTCTTTCCCTTTCTATGCAAATCAAAGAATATCAACTTTCAGAAATTGCAAGGCTAGTGGAGTCTGAAAATGCAAAAATCCTGAGCTGCCTAGTATCTTCAAATCCTATTGACTCCACTGCCATTGAGGTGATCATAAAGTTAGATAAAGTGGATGTGCGCCATATCAAAGCCACCCTAGAGCGATTTGGCTATAGGGTAAGGGAGTATTTTCGAGAAGATGCCGCTATTTCCACAGAAGAAGAGCGAATCGGCAATTTGCTCAGATTTTTAGATATTTAAGTCATGAATGTAGCCTTGCACGGGCTTTCCCTGAAAGCAGAATTTTTGCCAGCCATTCGTGGGCTATTCACCCAACTTCACTCTTTGGGAATCGAGGTACGTCTTACCCCTGCATTAGAAACTCAACTCCAATTGCTTGGTCTCCCTTTGCCAACCTATAAGGTATTGAATCAGCAAGAAGATTATGTTGGTCTTGATTTTATGCTCTCTATCGGTGGAGACGGAACACTTTTGGATACCGTATGCCTGGTAGGAAGTAAAGAAATCCCCATTTTGGGATTAAATACTGGAAGACTTGGATTTTTGGCCACCGTGGCTACCAACAAAATTGAAGAGGCCATCCTTCAATTGGCCAAGGGCAATTTCCAACTAGAATCAAGGACCCTTCTGTCTCTACATAGCTCGAAAAAAATTTTTAACGGAATGAATTTCGCTCTTAATGAATTTACAATTCATAAAAAAGACACTTCTTCCATGATCACAGTACATACCTATATCGACGGTATGTACCTCAACTCTTATTGGTCAGACGGGCTCATTGTAGCTACACCCACAGGCTCTACGGGATATTCATTGAGTTGTGGAGGACCTTTGATTACTCCTGGAGCAAAGAATTTTGTAATTACCCCTGTAAGTCCTCATAATCTTAATGTACGTCCCATCATCGTTTCTGATGAGTCCGAAATCAGTTTCGAAATCGAGGGCAGAACAGATAAGTTTATGATCTCTTTAGATTCAAGGTCGACGAGTATTTCTTCAGAAGTGAAATTAACAGTAAAAAAAGAAGTCTTTTGTGCAAAATTAGTGAAATTGCCTACCTACCATTTCTTTGATACCCTGAGACAAAAGTTAAATTGGGGTTTGGATATGAGAAATTAAAAAATTTAACGCTGGAGCTTAACAATAATTAACCCTCTACATACCTATCTTCATTTTTTAAACGTTTGGTCCTGTATAACTTGCATCGTCTTGAAAAAAGTCAACTCTAAGCGTATTATTCTATTGCTAGTTGCCTGTCTCTTGGCTTACGCTCCTTTATACTCTGGCTTTGCACAAAGTTATGAAGTTGGGGCGGGCATAGGAACAGCAGTCTATTCGGGAGATATGCTACGCAAGATTGACTATGGCCAAAATGGCCTTCAAGGAACGTTATTTGGCAAGAGAAATTTTGACAATGTGTGGAGCTTAAGGCTTGGAGTAAATATGGCTGAGCTAATGGCTGCCGATAGCATTCGGCCCATTGACGCAGTAGCATCACTTCGAAATGCACACTTCAAGGGGCGAGTCACCGAACTATCGGCTATCATGGAGTTTAATTTCCTAGATTTTGTCAACCATAAGAGTGAATTTAGGTATTCTCCCTATGCTTTTTTTGGAGTTGGCATGTCTTTCTTATCGGCAGACGGTCGAGTAAACGCTAGCCTACCTGTTGAACCCTACGAGGTTTCCACAGTAGTTATTCCTTTTGGAGGCGGGATAAAGTACATGCTCTCCGAAAACCTTACCCTCGGATTAGAACTTGGATTCAGGCCAAGCCTTTCGGATTACCTAGACAAACTAGACAGTTCCCTTCCGGCACAATCTAGGTATGCCCTTCCACTAGATCCTAAAAGCAAAGTTCTTCCGGAAGGATTAACTTATGGCAATCCTTACACGAAAGATTGGTATTATTTTATAGGGCTTACCCTAAGCCATACCCTCACCAAGGCCAGGTGCTACACCTATTAATTAATTGCAGCGTAGGGGGATTTATTGAAAAAGAAATCCCATTTTTGTACCTCCAAAAAAGTAGTTTTCTTAGCCACTAAAATGAAGGAAACCTTAGATCGGAGCAATTTACCAAGACACATCGCTATCATCATGGATGGGAATGGGCGCTGGGCTAAAAAGAAAGGAGCCATGCGCATTTTCGGGCATAGAAATGCCATACAAGCGGTGCGTGAGTCCATAGAAGGAGCGGCAGAGTTGGGTATTGAATACCTTACCTTATTTTCTTTTTCTACAGAAAATTGGTCCCGCCCTCAGGAAGAAGTAAAAGCTTTGATGGAATTACTTGTCCAAACCATCCTTGCGGAAGTTTCGCAAATGATGAAAAATAATATCCGTTTGAATGCCATTGGAGATTTGGCAAGTTTGCCTGGTCAGGCTCATGAAAAATTGGTAGAAACCATGCAAAAAACTTCTACCAATACCGGGTTGACTGTTACCTTAGCTTTGAGCTACAGCGGACAGTGGGAACTTACCGAAGCTGCCAAACGCATTGCTCAAAAAGTCTCTGAAGGTAAATTAAAACCTGAAGAAATCAGTCAAGAAACCTTGGCCAATCATTTGGATACGGCAGGAATCCCTGATCCAGAGCTCATGATTCGCACAAGTGGTGAATTTAGAATTAGTAATTTTCTGCTTTGGCAGTTGGCCTACACGGAAATGGTTTTTACCCCCGTACTTTGGCCAGATTTTAGAAAAGAAGACCTTTTTGCTGCGATAGATGATTTTCAAAAGAGAGAAAGAAGATTTGGAAAGACTGGCGAACAAGTAAACTCGTAAGCGTTGATGAAAAGAAGTATACTCCTTCTGTTGTGTTTGATATGGACCGTAAGTGCCCTCGCGCAGATTCGCTTGGGCCAAAGTAGGTATGCCTCGCCAAAGCCTATCAATATTTTAGAATTAAACTATGCCAAACCTCAGAAATTTAGAATAGCAGGCATTAAAGCCGTGGGGCTTTCTACTTTAGATGAAGTCGCCATCATCTCCTTGTCGGGATTGAAAGTGGACGATCGCATTGAGGTGCCAGGAGATGCCATTTCTGGTGCACTCAAGAAATTGTGGGGGCAAGGAATTATCGGAGATGTCAAAATCCTGGTGACCAAAATCGAGGGAGAAGACATTTACCTGCTTCTTGACCTCACCGAGCGCCCAAGATTTTCTCGCGTAGAATTTTCAGGGATCAATAAAACGCAGGAGGGAGAACTTCGGGATAAAGTAAATATTAGGGGCCGTGTGGTCAGAGACGATGTGCTCAATACGGCCAAGAGAAACATAGAAAAATATTACCTAGACAAAGGCTACCTCAATACAGAAGTAAAAATCATTCAGGATCGAGATACTACCTTACCCAATAGTGTAAAGCTTCGCTTTGACATAGACCCAAAATCAAAGGTCAAAATCAATGAAATTGCTATTTATGGCAACAATGAAATCTCCGATAGAGCGATCAAGGGTAAATTAAAGAAAACAAAAGAGCACGCGCGGGTGGCCATATTCAAAGATTTCTACTCCCGTATCTTGGATGCAGACGCAAAAAGCATTTCTACTTCTGTCTTCAATACCCAGCAAGCTTCAGGAGAACAAGTCAATCAATACATCCACAAAAATTTCAAATTGAATTTTTTCAATGGGTCCAAATTTATCCCTAAAGAATATAGAAGCGACAAAGAAAAAGCCATCACATTCTACAATAGCAAAGGATTTAGGGATGCAAAAATCTTAGAAGATTCCGTCTATGATTTTACAGAAAACAAGATCAACATCGATATCTCTTTAGAAGAAGGCAGAAAATATTACTACCGAAACATCACCTTTACCGGAAATTACATTCATGAGGATGAGGTACTACTGGCCAAATTAGGTATTCAAAAAGGAGACGTTTACGATAAAGAAAAACTAGACAAACGACTCAACTATGATCCTCAAAAAGGAGATGATGTAAGTTCCTTATACCAAGACAACGGTTATTTATTTTTTAGTATTGATCCTGTGGAAATCAATGTTTCTGGCGATTCTATTGATTTAGAAATGCGAATTTTTGAAGGGCCGCAAGTGACAGTCAATAGCGTGGGCATTAAAGGAAATGACCGTACCTCTGACCACGTGGTCATGCGTGAAATTCGAATTCTTCCAGGTCAAAAATTCAACCGCAGTCTTTTGGTAAGGACCATTAGAGAGCTTTCTACCCTTGGGTATTTTGACCCAGAAAAAATCAATCCTGACCTAAGACCTAATTTTGAAAGTGCCACCGTAGACATCACCTTTGAATTGGAGGAGCGACCCAATGACCAAATTGAGTTATCCGGAGGCTGGGGAGGATTTTTTGGATTTGTAGGTACTGTAGGATTGGTTTTCAATAATTTCTCCATCAAAAATATTGGGGATTTTAGCAAGTGGGATCCACTTCCTGTTGGGGATGGTCAAAAACTATCTCTACGCGTTCAAGCTAATGGTCAAGCATTTCAAAACTACTCCCTGTCCTTGAGTGAACCTTGGTTTGGTGGAAAAAAGCCAAACTCTCTAAGCTTTGCATTCAATCATTCGGTACAGCGTCAGGTAGATTACTTTAACCAAGCCGGAGGAGGAGATTTGGGTTCTTTCAAAATTACCGGAGTCACCTTAGGCTTATCCAGAAGAATTACCTGGCCAGACGATTACTTTAGCATCAGTAACTCTCTTCAATTCCAAAACTATGAATTATGCTACAGGAAATTCAAAAAGTGTTGTTTTAAACACTACAATAGCGAGAAACAACGTAGACAATACCATTTACCCTAGGCAGGGGTCTAATATTATTTTGTCTATGAATTTGACTCCTCCCTATGCTAGCTTAAATAATAATTTAAACGAAGAATCTCAAGATCAGGACAAATACAAGTGGCTAGAGTACCACAAGTGGATGTTTGATGCCTCCTTCTACACCCCTGTTTTTGGTTCCCCCAAATGGGTAGCAAGTGCACGAGCCCATATGGGTTTCTTGGGTTCTTACGGAAATAAACTGGGAATTATCCCTCTCGAACGCTTTGTCATGGGGGGAGACGGAATGAACTTCAATAACTTTGCGCTTGGGCAGGAAATCATTGGTTTAAGAGGCTACGAAAATCAATCCATCACCCCAGGGAGAAGTACTCGAGGCACTGCCAATCCCGACCCTTACGGTGGAGTGGTATACAACAAATACGTCATGGAATTGAGATTTTTAGTATCTCCAAATCCCTCTGCTACTATCTTCTTATTGACCTTTGCCGAAGCAGGAAATAACTGGGGCGATTACAAGGATTTTAATCCCTATAACCTCAATAAATCAGCAGGTGTAGGTGCTAGAATATTTATGCCTGCCTTCGGATTGTTGGGTGTCGATTGGGGCTATGGATTTGATCCCATCCCTGGCACCCTACAGCGCAGTGGACCTAAATTCCATTTTACGATCGGACAGCAGTTTAGATAATCTTTTCGTTTGACGATCGTTTGTTAAATAATGTTAGGAAAATCCCACATTTCATCCCTTAGAATAAAGCAAAATAGAAAGTAAGGCATGAATAAATCATTGAAAATTGTACTTTTACTTTTCCTTGTAGGGGTTTCTGAGCCAGTATTTGCCCAAAAATTTGGATATATTGATTCAGAATATATTCTCAATAAGCATCCAGATTACAAACTCGTGCAAGAGGAATTAAAAAAATTGAGTGAGGAATGGAAAAAAGAGGCACAAAGTTTGGACCAAGAAATAAAAGAGCTTTCCGCTCAACTTAAAGCAGAAGAAGTATTGCTCACGGAGGAGATGTATCAAAAAAGGATGGAGCAAATCAAAGCAAAGCAAAAGGCTTCGCAAGAGTTTAATAGCCGAATATTTGGAATTGATGGAACCTACTACCAGAAACAAGCAGAGCTCCTTCAACCTCTCCAATCTAAAATCTACGATGCCATAGAACGGGTGTCTAGAAAAAATAACCTTGCTGTTCTTTTTGATAAAGCGGCAGGACCCTCGGCAATTATTTATACAGATCCAAGACACGATTATTCAGAATTTGTCTTGGAGGAATTAGGAATTGAAGACAACAATTAAATAAAAAAACGATGAAAGTAAATGTTCTTTTAGCCACTCTAGCCCTGCTATTGTTCGGCTTTACTACCCAGGCGCAAACCCTCAAAATCGGCTACACCAGTGTAGAATTAATTATGGATTTGATGCCAGAAATGGAGCAAATTGGAGCTGATGTTCAAGATTATCAAACCCAACTGCAAACCAATATCCAAACCAAGGCTGCAGATTTTCAAAAGCAAGTGGAGGCTTACCAACAGGCTGCAGCTACCATGACCGAAACAGCAAGAGCTGCAAAAGAGCAGGAATTGACCAAGCTTCGTGACGATCTCCAAAAGTACGAGCAAGATGCACAGGTTTCTTACCAAAGAAAACTTCAGGAGTTACTTGAGCCCGTACAAACAAAGGTGATCAATGCCATCAATGCAGTAGCTGCTGAAAACAACTATACCCACATCTTTGCTGAGACAGCAGGACAATCTCCTATTCTACTTTACACCAAAGAAGAGGATAAATTCACAGAGTTAGTTTTGGCTAAATTGGGAATTGAAATTCCCAAAGCTCCAGCGCAAAAGTAGGCTGAGCGCTTCTAGAAACTACCTTCGGATTTCATTGAAAATGTAAAAGGCCCCATGTTTTGGGGCCTTTTTTAGTGTTTATGATACTTCAGCCGTATTACTTCTTGTTCGGTGAGGAATCGATAATGTCCTCTTTTCAAATCTTTCTTATCTAAGCCAGCATACATTACCCGATCTAAGCCTACCACCTCATACCCAAAATGGGCAAAAATTCTTCTAACTATCCTATTTCTTCCAATATGGATTTCAAGGCCTAATATCGTCCTATCCTTAGATAGTACCTGCATATCATCTACTTTCACTTCCCCATCTTCCAGGGTGATTCCCTCTAGGATAGCTTCCTCGTCTTTCTGGGTAAGCGCCTTGTCCAGGGTTACTTGATAGATTTTTTTTATTTCATTGGAGGGATGTGAAAGCTTAGCTGCCAATTCTCCATCGTTGGTAAATAACAATAGCCCAGTTGTGTTTCTATCCAATCTGCCAACAGGAAATATTCGTTCTTCACAGGCATTCTCTACCAAGGCCATAACGGTTTTTCGATCCATGGGATCTTCGGTGGTGGTGATGAAATCCTTAGGCTTATTGAGCAATACGTAAACTGGTTTTTCTGGATTAATTCGCTTTCCCTCAAACACTACTTGGTCCGATCTCCTTACCTTATACCCAAGTTCTTTGATTACCTCTCCGTTGACAATAACCAATCCTTTCTGAATCAATTCATCTGCCTCCCTTCGGCTACAAATCCCAGAATTGGAAATATACTTGTTGAGTCGAATCAAGTCCTCCCCATCCTTGGTGCTTTTTTGCTGTGCTACCTTGTCAAAGGAATAGTTGGGTCGATCCGCATTGAGCGCAATGTACTTACTCCGATTTTTACCAAATCCTCGCTTTTCTCCAGTAGGCTTAGAAGAAAAATTCTCCTCTGTCTTTCCAAATACAGGTTGTTGATCCTTCCCTCTTCCTTTATAAACCAGTTTCTCATTTGAAAAAGAAGAAGAAGCATCCTTCTTCTCCCTACCTCTTCCGTATTTCTCCTTGGGTGAGTTGCTAGGTTCTTCAGCACCAAAGTTTCTTATTTTATTTCCTTGGGGCTTTTCTCCTCTAAGAGGATCTTTATGCGTTCCAAAAGTTTTTTTGTTCCTGTCTTTTGAAGAGTTGGTGTTCCAAGAATTAGACTTTTTCGAAAAGCTATCTCCGTATTTTTTTTCTTCTCTTTCTTTAAAAGGGGAATTATCGAAGGCAGACTTTTGGTTTTCCCTATTTTCCTTAAAAAATTTACCCTTTGAGGAAGGGCTACTTCCGGAAGTTTCTTTTTTCTGTCTAGAGAAGGGGCTTTTTTCTGAAAATTTTCCTTTCTCTTCCAAAGGAGCTTCTTTTCCTCCTTTTTGATTTTTCTTTTGGAAAGGAGCAGTCTCTTCCAACTTCTCTTCCTTAAAAAATGGCTTTTTTGAATTATTTTTTTTCATGGCATTGCAGCATCCCTGCTGTAGTTTTGAAGACACGAACCCCTGCTACATTACAAAGGCGCTTTAAGATTGTAAAGGTACGGCTCTTTCAGCAATAGCGGACCTAGAATCAAAATTTTATTTACTTTTTACTTTTATTTTTATAATAATATTCTGTAGCAAGGCGTACAGAACCTTGGCTAAGCAAGAGGGCTTGCGCCTCTTCGTATCCTATCCCTGTAGCTTCCATGATCATTTGGGTACCCCTATCCACCAATTTGGCATTGGAAAGCTGCATATCTACCATTTTATTCCCCTTTACTCTACCCAGTTGGATCATCACTGCGGTAGATATCATATTGAGCACCAACTTCTGAGCAGTGCCTGACTTCATCCGCGTACTTCCAGTGACAAACTCAGGGCCTACAACTACCTCAATAGGGAAAGTCACCTCTCGAGCAAGGGGAGAATCCGGGTTGCACGTGATACAGGCCGTAAGTAGCCCCATTTCCTTGGCCTTTTTTACTCCTCCGATTACGTAGGGGGTAGTTCCCGAGGCGGCTATGCCAATGACGGTGTCTAAGGTAGAAAAACCAAAAGCTTGAATATCCTTCCAGGCTTGATGGGGATCGTCTTCTGCATGTTCTACAGCCTTTCTTATGGCGGAATCTCCCCCTGCAATGAGTCCTATGACCCATTCGTGAGGTACTCCATAGGTAGGCGGGCATTCTGAGGCATCCAAAATTCCCAATCGTCCGCTCGTACCAGCACCGATATAAAAAAGTCTACCTCCTTCTCGCATTCTAACCACAATCTGATCTACCAAGGAAGAAAGCTGTGGAATAAT